>CAJXGK010000057.1 GCA_913053815.1 uncultured Rhodanobacteraceae bacterium | reverse complement strand
AATTCCGTCATCCCGTGGTGCGGTGGATCCTCCAACCCCGACGATACCGACTACAGAAAGAGGTCTCCGGGGGCGGTGTATCCCCCAGTCTGAACCCGCTTCAGAGGCTCAACAAGACCGTTTATGGAAGCAGTCTGACCACGGTTGCCATATCGTATCGCATCGCCCAGACCCACACGACGCAGCAGAAAGAAGACCCGCTATGGCCTAAAACGCTCAAGACCCGAGCATCGGGCGCCGGGGGTCGACGGGAAGTCTCTTATGGAAAATTATCCATGCAAAATAGTCCCTGGACAAAACGGTTCAACCAGCGTAAAGCACTACACTATGTGCGACTTGATCGAAAATGGATACCGGTTTGATAGCGCCATTTCTGAAGGTGTCATGTTGTTCTCAGTAAAAAGCGACCCCTTACAAGTTGGCGATCCCGAGACAGCGTATGAGGATTTCCTGAGTACCCAAAAGGGTGGCATAATCCGTGTTCAGCCTTGACCTCGACACAAGTACCCGGTAGCGAGGTAAGCTACCCCTCTCATTCGCCTGGCGCGAGGTTATTCCGCGCTGTGCCCCATTTACCGACAACATTCAGCGAGGCCACACGTGAGCAAACAGGCAATCGGTTGGATAGGTGGGCTGGTTGTGATAGGGGTGGCAGGCGTCATCGCCGTGACCCTGTATCGGTCGCCCCCACCGACAACGCAAATCACCCCGCTACCCGTCACAACACCCGCGCCGGCCAGCACGACACCGCCGCCGCCCGTGCAACATCCCATCAGTGCCGTGCAAAGTGTACCGGCGGCTGCAAGCACCTCCGCACTGCCGTCACTGGAGCACAGCGATGCGCTCATCGCCAAGGAACTGGAATCCCTGGCGGGCGGCGAGGCTTGGCGTTCGCTCTTGATCCCCCGCGATTTGATCCCGCATATCGTTGCGACCATTGATGCGTTACCCCGTCACAGCATGAGCGAATCCATTTTGCCGCTACGCACTCCACGCGGGGCCTTCAAAGTGGCACAAGTTCACGGTCAAACCCAAATCAACCCCCAGAACTTTGCCCGCTATGCGCCGTATATGCGCCTTATCAAGATGCTCGACAGCAAGAATCTGGTGGCCTGGTATGTACACAATTACCCATTATTTCAAAAAGCTTATCGGCAACTCGGCTATCCCCAGGGCTACTTCAACAATCGCCTGATCTATGTCATCAACAACCTTATGGCTACCCCCGAAGTGAAACTACCCATCGTGCTACAGCAGCCCAATGTGCTGTACCTCTACGCCAACCCAAGACTGGAAGCCCTCAGTGCCGGGCAAAAGATGTTACTACGTAGTGGGCCGAACAACGAAGCCAAAATCAAGGCTAAGCTGCGTACCATCCGCGCTATTCTGACCGGACAGCACCTGAACAAGCCCTGAGGTTTGACCGCCATAAAACGGCTATAGCCGACCGACTTTCGGGATGATGTCGGCCCGGGGCCGGCCGCTGCTGACCCGTTTAGTTCTCGTATGGAATCCCATCTACTTACTAACCGTTTTTGAGCATGTATCGCCGGTCTTCCCAGACTGGTTCCGCATCACCGAGAGGAGCCTGATTCGATGAACAGCCCGACCCCTACCCTTTTTCTGCGCAGAGTCCTTGCGGCTATCCCTATCTGCTTTGCCATCGCTCTATTCGGACTCACCGCCTGGCCGGCGCTGGCCGCCCCCACCCACCCCGCCCGCGCCAGACAGATTATGCCAACACTCAAGTGGCGCAGCATCGGCCCCTATATCGGCGGACGGGTGGTCGCGGTAAGCGGCGTGGCCAGCGAACCTAATCTGTTCTATATGGGGGCGGTGGACGGCGGGGTCTGGAAAAGTACCGATTACGGCATCAAATGGACCCCCCTCAGCGACGGCACCCTGCCCGGCAACAGTGACAGCATCGGGGCTATTGCCGTGGCCCCCTCGAACCCCAACGTGATCTACGTCGGTACCGGTGAAAGCGATATCCGTGGTGACATGATCTCGGGCGACGGCGTGTTCCGCTCCAATGACGCCGGTAAAACCTGGCATGTTGCCGGTCTCACGAATACCCACACCATCATGGGTCTGGTGGTCGATCCAAAAAATCCCGACATCGTGTATGCCGCCTCGATGGGTCATGTATTCGTATCCGGACCGCACCGCGGGGTATTCAAATCCACCAACGGCGGAAAAACCTGGCACAAGATACTGTTTATCGATAACCGGACCGGAGCGGTCGACCTGGTCATGGATCCCGCTCATCCCCAAGTTCTGTATGCCACCACCTGGCAGGCCTATCGCACCCCCTGGAAGTTCTCCAGCGGTGGCCCGGGTAGTGGCCTCTGGAAGACGGTCGACGGCGGCGAGCACTGGACCAATCTGACCCACAATCCGGGCCTGCCAAACGGAGTGCTGGGCAAAATGGGCGTGAGTGTTTCAGCCAACCACCCCAACATCGTCTACACGATCATGCAGGCCAAGGGCGGCGGCGTGTTCCGTTCCAACGATGGCGGAGCCCACTGGCAACGCGTTAATAAAGAGTGGAAACTACGGCAGCGCGCTTTTTACTACATGGCCATCTTCGTCGACCCGAAGAATCCCGACACGCTCTATGTGCCTAACGTTGATGCGATGTGGGTTTCACACAACGGCGGCAAGACCTTTACCGCGCTGCACACGCCGCACGGCGATAATCACATCATCTGGATCAATCCGAATAACACCAAGATCCTACTCGAAGGCAACGATGGCGGTGCTACGGTCAGTACTGATAGCGGCAAGACCTGGAGTACTGAGCACAACCAGCCAACCGGACAGTTCTATCATGTAAATCTGGATCACCGGTTTCCGTTTCACATATATGGCGCGCAGCAGGATGAAGGTGCCTTCGAGGCTCCAAGTGCCTCCAGCGCAGGTCTGATCCCACTCAACGCCTGGCATCACGTCGCCTACGGCGAGAGCACCGTAGTCGTTCCGCAACCGGATAAACCGAGCATCACTTACGGAGCCGGCTACTACAGCATTTTCGTAAAGTATGACCGGCTCACCGAGCAATATCAGAGCGTGAGCCCGTGGCCGAACTATCGTGAAGGCGCCGCATCCAACCAGTTAAAGAATCGCTTTGGCTGGATCCACCCGATCCTGTTCTCCCCCTCCGCACCTCAACAATTGTTGATCGGCTCGCAGTATGTGCTGGAAAGCAACAACCATGGCCATACCTGGCACCGTATCAGTCCCGATCTCACCCGCGATGCAGCGGCCACCCAGCAACACACGGGTGGCCCTGTGGATCTCGACCAGTCCGGAGCGGAGATCTACCCCTCACTCTCATCAATTGCCGTCTCCCCCCTGAACAGCAAGCTGATCTGGGCCGGCTCCAGTGACGGCCTGGTGCACCTGACCACCGACGGCGGTAAACACTGGGTCACCGCACGCCCCACCACACTACCAAAATGGTCGCGGATCACGGCCATCGAACCCTCGTACTTTGCTGCCGGCACGGCTTACCTGACCGCCCGCCGCTATATGTGGGACGACTTCCAGCCCTATGTGTTCAAGACCACCGATTTCGGCCGCCACTGGTCGAAGATCACCAGGGGAGTACCCGGCAACCAATATGCCATGGATATCCGCCAGGACCCCGAGAATGCCAAGCTACTGTTTCTGGCCACCTCGAATGCGGTGTTTGTAAGCCTGAATAGTGGGGCCCACTGGCGGGTACTGGGCAGTAACCTGCCCCGCGTGCAAGTACGTGGCCTGGCCATCAACACCCGCCAAGGCATGGTCGTAGCCGCCACCCATGGTCGCGCCTTTTGGGTAATGGATAACCTGGCTTTGCTCGAGCAGCTCACCCGGCAGCCATCGATTACTAACCACACCGTGCAGGTGTTTGCCCCAGAGACCGCCTGGCTCAGTCATGCCTACGGCATCAACGCCCATGCCAAGCGCGTACCGGCAGCAGGTGCCAACCCACCCTTTGGCGCCACGGTATTCTTCTACATTCCGGCCGGCTATCACGGCAAGACAACAGTACGGCTGCAATTCACCGATGCCCAGGGCCATGTGATACGCAGCTTTGCTCTGCACCTGCAGGCGAAGTCCCTCAAGCAGTCGGTCGTGTACGGTTTCAAACCGACACAACAGCAAGCCATAGCTCTGCATAAGCTCAC
The DNA here is from genome assembly GCA_913053815.1 of uncultured Rhodanobacteraceae bacterium. Classification (GTDB taxonomy): domain Bacteria; phylum Pseudomonadota; class Gammaproteobacteria; order Xanthomonadales; family Rhodanobacteraceae; genus Metallibacterium. The sequence continues at coordinate 5,047 of CAJXGK010000057.1, read as the reverse complement.
CGCAATCCAGCCGGGACTCAATCGCTTCCAGTGGAACCTGCGGTATACCGATGCCACCGAGGTAACCGGCTTCGAACCGCCCATTGCCGCCGGTGGATTGACCGATGAGGTGAATGGTCCGGTGATCGTACCGGGTGTCTATCATGTCGCACTGATCTACGGCAACCAGCGCAGCAAGGCCAGTTTCAAGGTGCATCTGGATCCACGCCTGCACGCCACTCAGGCCGATCTGCAGGCCCGACTGGCGCTGGAGATGAAGATCCACAGCACCTTGGATCAGCTCGACCGCAACATCAACCAGGCTATTGTCACCCGTGAGCGGTTGCAGAAGGCCATCGCCCAGCGGCATTTAAATCACACTCAGGCCCGCCAAACCCTCGCCGCACTCAATCACCAGATCAACGCCTTGGTGCAGCTAAACATCCAATCCAGCGAAGGCAGCCTGCTGCACGAGACCCGACTACGCAGTCACTTGGCTTATCTGGCCGCAGACATTGGCCTCGCCTATGTCCGTCCGAGCCCGGCGCAGTATGCTGTTTACAAGACGCTGTTACGGCGTGCCGTCCGTGGTGAGCGAGCGCTGCAAGCGGCCTCGACAATAGGCCAGCGCCTACTCTAAAACTGATACCCCGGGTGCGGCAGGAGCAGCGCCCGGGGTACGCTGTCTACCCAGTAGTTGGCGGCACCCACTGGAGCACCGTAACGCATCCACAACGGACCATGCCTGAACTGTCACCGTTGACGCGCTGTTGTTGGCTCCTGCTGTGCCCGAAAGGCCGCTATAGTAATCACCGTATGATGTTTTCGGAGAGGTTTTTCATGCTGACTTTTCCGCTCTGGCTACGGCGACGGCTCTTCCATCTGCTTGGCCTCACCGTGAACGCCGCGTTAGCACTGCTGCGGGCGGCATTGCTGCTGCCGACATGGCTTTTGCGTAACCCTCGCACAACCTGCTGATGGCGCCGCAGCAAGCCCCAATGGACAAGCCTTACTCACCATCTTGCGAACGTAATCGTCAGCCAATCCTTGACGTACTAAGTGCCGCCTTTGCAGACCGCCGCAAAGTATTGGAAATCGGCAGTGGCACCGGCCAGCATGCCATCCACTTCGCTGCAGGCTTGCCATATCTGCTCTGGCAGACCTCCGAACGTACCGAACAGCTGGCTGGCCTACGCCTGTGGCTGGGCGAGGCGGCCCTACCGAACACACCACCACCCCTCAACCTCGAGGTAACCGGACTCTGGCCGGAAGATCGTTTTGACGCCATCTTCACGGCCAACACCCTGCACATTATGGCCTGGAGCGAAGTGCAGGCCCTGTTCGCAAAGCTGCCCGCCGTCACCTGTGCCGAGGCGACACTCGTCGTCTACGGCCCCTTCAACCGCAACGGACGCTTCACCCATATCAGCAACAAAGCCTTTGATGCCCAGCTGAAAACCCAAGGCACCCATATGGGGATTCGCGACATCGAAGCCGTCGATGCCCTGGCCCATGAAGCGGGATTTATGTTGCAGGACGACCTATCGATGCCGGCCAACAATCGTTGCCGAATCTGGCAACGTCATGACAACTGTTGAATCCAGTTATCCCCTCAGCGGCCCGGCAACACAAACCACCACACCGCAAGAAACTGCAGCACGCTGCCCAACAACACGAAGCCATGCCAGATGGCGTGGTTGTAGGGCAACTTGTGCCAAGCGTAGAACAACGTACCCGTGGTATAGGCCACACCTCCGGCAAGTGTCAATATCAGACCATCGGTCGGTAATGCATCGATGATGGGCTTAATCGCGATAATTCCCACCCAGCCCATGGCCACATACACGGCGATCGACAAACCGCGCCTACGCTTGATCAAATTACCCTGCATGGCAATACCGGCCAGCGCTAGCGCCCAAATCAAGCCAAACAAGGACCAGCGCCAGTAGCCTTGCAGGCTAACCAGGGTGAACGGTGTATAGGTGCCCGCGATCAGTAAATAGATCGAAATATGATCGAGGTGCCGGAGCACCGCCTTGATGTGCGGTACAGGCACAGTGTGATAAAGCGTCGAACTGGTGTAGAGCAGGACCAGGCTGGCCCCATATACGCTAACCGCCACCACCGTGAGAACCGAACTGTTCTCTACCGCCAGAATCACCAGCAGTACTAGACCGACAACCGCCAACAGCGCGCCCAAGCCATGAATACCGGCATTAGCCATTTCTTCGGTGAAGGTATAATTTTTGGCTGTCGCCAAGGTGGAGCTGCTCATGGGGCATTCTCAAAGAACGGTAAAGAACGGGGTCAGAGTAAAAACACGGCTACCAGCCTTTGCTCCGCGGTACTCCATGCCGGGGATCCCGGCCAGGCCCGGTCGAAGTTGGCAGGGCATCGCTTAACTTCCTGGCAAGGCATAATAAGCCTTCCGCAACCACTCGTTCTACTCTATCAGTCCACGCCCACGTACGGCGTCAGTCTATCTAACCTGGCCTTGAAATAGACTTTGACCCAGTTCGTTCAACAGCTAAAAAATCACATAGCGATTTTAGGGGTAGCGGAAACGCTTGGAGTTATAACCGAATCTGGTGGATGAGGGGTTGAAAAAGAACGGCGTATCCGGTTGATGGGTTGTGGCAAGACATCAAAACGACTTGAGGAGATACGCCACTGTGAGTAAGAATAACCTTGTTGCGCTGGCAGGTCGAGACTCCATGAGTGACCCGTTGACGGGGTTGCTGAGGACGGGGGCCGAGAAGCTGATCCGCGAGACCCCCACCAAGCAGAGCATCGCCTACCTGATGCCGCGAGCGGTCCGGTCCATTACGACCGCGTCAACGAGATCCTCGACCGGAGGTACTGGATCAATCCGCACCGCCCGATGTCTCAGCCAGCAAGCAGAAGCTTGGCGGCACTGATTTTGACACCCCAGGGTCTCATTTCCATTGCCACATTCCGGTGTCCTGTTCGCTAGGCCTTATCCAACAAATCGGCAATGCGTTTTTGTAACACCGGTAACATCTCCTGCTCGAACCAGGGATTGCGCCTAAGCCAAAGATTGTTGCGCGGACTAGGATGCGGCAGGGGTAACATCTCCGGCCACCAGCGCTGCCAGGCCCGCACTGTTGCGGTCAACGAACTTGGTGCCTCCGGTAGATGCCAAGCCTGAGCATACGAGCCAATCACCAGGGTCAAACGAATCTGCTGCATCTCAGACAAAAGCCGTTCTCGCCACGCTGGTGCGCATTCTGACCGTGGTGGAAGATCTCCTGATTTACCCGTACCAGGGTAGCAAAAACCCATAGGTAGAATGGCAATGCGTTTGCGGTCATAGAACGTTTCGGTAGCTACCCCCATCCACGTACGCAAGCGTTCACCACTGGCATCAGTGAAAGGAATCCCCGTCTCATGGACCTTCCTACCCGGGGCCTGTGCTGCAATCAGAATGCGCGCCTGCGGATGAGCCTGCAGTACGGGCCGAGATCCAAGCGGTAGGTGAGCATTGCAAAGAGTGCAGCGATGTACCTCGGCAAGCAGGTCAATGAACGAAGTCATGAATCAACCCGATGAATAAGTCCTGCCCAGTTTGCCCCGTTAAGCCATCCATGCAAGTCCCGATAAGGCCAATGCCAACCTATGGGATCAATCATCGGGCAAATCTTGTTTCACCCCATCCGTATTGACGCAAGATGCGGGTCATTCGTTACCTCAACATGGCGAAACGAGCCCCCATTTCTGTAGATACGTGTTAAACTTCGAGGTTCCGCAACGGTTATGGGTCACGGTCATCTAGTCGATTGATCGCGCCTGCTCTTATCCCCAACTCTCATTACCAGCGCGCGGTCACTGATCAACCGCTTTCGCCCCCTTTCCCGATCACCAATTATTGTTGATTTCAGGTACTCACCATGACTGCCGGCCCCATCTCCGCGTTTCGCCAATTGGCTTTGATTGAACCCCTGCTGCAAGCGCTGGATGAAATTGGTTACGAAGTCCCTACACCCATCCAGGCGCAGACCATTCCATTGCTACTCGACGGCAAGGATGTCGTCGGCCAGGCTCAGACGGGTACTGGCAAGACTGCAGCTTTCGCCCTGCCCATGCTCTCCAGAATCGATCCACACAACAAAGAGCCTCAGGTTCTGGTACTGACACCAACTCGTGAACTGGCCATCCAGGTCGCCGAAGCCTTTCAGAAATACGCTATGTGCCTGCCCAATTTTCATGTGGTGCCCATCTATGGCGGCCAGGAGTATCGCGGCCAAATCCGTGCTCTGAAACGCGGTGCCCAAGTCGTGGTGGGTACGCCGGGACGAGTCATGGATCATATGCGCCGTGGCACCTTGAAATTGGATCAGCTCAGTGCGCTGGTTCTCGATGAAGCGGACGAAATGCTACGTATGGGTTTCATCGACGATGTGGAATGGGTGCTTGAGCAGCCCCCTGCCAAACGACAAATCGCCCTATTTTCAGCCACTATCCCCCAGCAAATCCGCCATATTGCCAAAAAACATCTGCATCAGCCCGAGCAGATCACCATCAAGGTCAAAACAGCCACAGCCGAGACCATCCGGCAGCGCTTCTGGCCAGTTAGTGGTCTGCACAAACTGGATGCTTTGACCCGTATCCTGGAAGCTGAGCCCTTTGATGCCATGCTTATTTTCGTACGCACCAAAACCGCCACCGCTGAGTTGGCAGAAAAACTGCAGGCGCGGGGCTATGCTGTGGCACCACTCAATGGTGATATCCAACAAAGTCAGCGCGAACGTACCATTGAGAAGCTGAAGAACGGCAAGCTCGACATTCTAGTGGCTACCGATGTTGCTGCCCGTGGCCTCGACGTGGGGCGCATCAGTCATGTCATTAATTACGACATTCCCTACGATGCTGAAGCCTATATTCACCGGATCGGGCGTACCGGTCGGGCTGGACGCCAGGGTGACGCCATCCTGTTTGTTGCTCCCCGCGAGAAACGGATGCTGTACGCCATCGAGAAAGCTTCACGGCAAAAAATCGAAGTCATGGCGTTACCTTCCACCGAGTTGATTAACGACCAACGCATCGCCCG
>CAJXGK010000056.1 GCA_913053815.1 uncultured Rhodanobacteraceae bacterium | reverse complement strand
CACGGCAGCGTCCGCGCAAGCCTCCAACGTGGTCCGGTCCGGGTGGATTCCCATCTCCGCGGGAATGACGGAATAGGTAGCGGCCTGTTTGTCCATTGCCGGGGTGCGTATTCCGGCGAAGATGAACACCGATTCCGGGAAGGTGAACACCCATTCCGGAAAATCCCCAAAAGTGTTCACCTTGAACCAGAACGAGCGTTCACGTTCAATCAGAACAAGTGTTCACCTTGGGCCGGAATATGCACGGGGTTCGTGGTGCGGTCCAGACGCATCCCAACGTGGCGAGGAGTCCCGGGGTGCTTGCTACAGGTGAATGGGCCTGTTGCCATCATTGCTGCCCAACAGGAATACTTGTAGCAGCCCATTCGCCGGAACGGATGAATTCGCGCAAGAAATGATTCGAGGGTGCATTGATATTTCGTGCCGCCTCTATAGCACTGCGAGCATCGCCTCGGCCCCCGATACCTTGTATTCGCCGGGAGCCTCGATATGGAGTTGTTTCACCACGCCATCCTCGGCATAGAGAGCAAAGCGCTGTGCGCGTAAACCCATACCGAAACTGTGGGCATCCAGTTGCAGTCCTAGAGCCTTGGTAAAGGCTCCGTTGCCGTCCGCGAGCATGATAATTCCGTCTGGTACATGTTCCGCCTTGCGCCATGCGTCCATCACAAAACTGTCATTCACGGACATGCAGATTAGCTTGATATCACGTTCCTGAAAGGCGGCAATATGTTCGCTATAAGAGGGTAGATGCTTGAGTGAACAGGTGGGTGTAAAAGCTCCTGGGACGGCGAACAGTACCACTTTCCGGCCTGCGAAAAGTCCCTTAGTATTTACGATTTCGGTGCCGTCACGCAGGATGCTCACGTCGACGCTGGGGATGACACTGCCCGGCTGGATGCTCATGGGGTGTTCCAATAATTGCTTAAAAACAAGGGCTGATATGATAAAACATCCAGGCCGCAAATGCTTGAATGTAAACGTCCTCGGCCACATGTAATGAGTAGTGCGGGATTGACCGCTTTAACCTTGTAAGGAGGATTGAGCATGAGCATCAGCCGTAACAATATGTGGAATACTAGCGTGCAGGTTCCTGATGAGTTCAAACATATTTTTGATCGTTTTTTCTTGTCCGAGGAAGGTGACCAGTCGAATGTGGTAACCAGTCAATGGGTGCCGCGTGTGGATATCAGGGAAGAAGATCGGCGTTTTGTGATCCTTGCCGACATTCCAGGTGTTGATCCCAAGGATATTGAAGTAAACATGGAAAAAGGGATTTTGTCTATCAAAGGTGAGCGTACGCTCGAAGAACGTGAGGAAGGTGAAAAATTTACCCGTATCGAACGTTCACGTGGAGTTTTTTACCGTCGCTTTGCCTTGCCGGATAGTGCCAATCCCGAAGGTATTCAAGCCAAGGGTCAACATGGGGTATTGGAAATTTCGATTCCCAAGAAACCTGAGTCCACAGCACGACGCATTGAAATCCAGTACGGCGAATAAGTGTGAGGTAAATATCTGAGTACTGACCTGCGGTGTCTCCAGCGCCGCAGGTCTTTTCTAGGGGGCTTCAAAAAACCGTCATGAGCATTTCGAGTGTAAAACACCCCACAACGAGTCTTCGAGACCTATCAGGCAGGTGGGTGAGGCGTCAGTGAGGATGCCACGAAGCGGTGGGACTGCACAGTAGGTGTATCGGGGTACTGTTTAGTGTATAGAGATAATTAGCGTATGGAATTCAAAGACTACTACAACATACTTAATGTAAAACCAGAGGCATCGAACGCCGAGATCAAGGCGGCGTATCGTAAGCTTGCGCGCAAATATCACCCTGATGTGAGTAAGGAAGTCGCGGCCGAGGAACAGTTTAAGACCATTAACGAAGCCTATGAGGTACTCAAGGACAAGGAAAAACGTGCTGCTTATGACCAGGTTCGTGCAGGGGGGTACCACGCTGGTGACACCTTTCAGCCACCTCCCGGCTGGGGTACGGGAAGTGGTGAAGGATTTTCTGATGCGGGTTTTAGTGATTTCTTCGATGCCCTGTTTGGTCAGCAGAGACGCGGTGGACGAACTCGCAGGATGCGCGGTCAGGATATGCAAGCAAGGATTGAAGTGGATTTATCGAGTGCTTTTCATGGTGGTAGTACCCGTGTGTCCCTACGCGATTCCAGTGGTCGGGAACGGGTTCTGGACGTGAAGATTCCCGCCGGAATCCCGTCGGGCCGGGTAATCCGACTGGCTGGACAGGGCGGCCCTGGCATGGGCGGTGGTCCTGCTGGAGATTTGCTACTAGAAGTTGGGCTGCGTGATGATCCACGTTTTCGGGTTCAGGGTCACGATCTATACCATGTGCTTTATCTGGCCCCTTGGGAAGCAGCGTTAGGTGCCAGCATCAAGGTGCCCACCCTGGGCGGTGAGGTCGAGATGCGCATTCCCCCGAACAGTGCCGTGGGTAAAAGGTTGCGCTTACGTGGGCGAGGTATGCCGGGACATCCGCCAGGGGACCAGTATGTGGAACTGGCCATTCGTACTCCCCCGGTCGAGGGAGATAAGGACCGGGCTGCTTATACGACCTTTCAGGCCGCTTTCCTCGGCTTCAAACCGCGCTGAACGAACTATGCTGATAGCCCTAAGTTTTATCAGGGTGGCCAATATTGTCATTGCAACGCTGCGTTGCAATGACTTGCCGGAACCGCCTATTCGCCCAGCGCCTCTTTGAGGGCGGCGGCTAACTCGGCTTCGTTGATGGGCTTATTGAGGTAGGCGCGTGCGCCTTGCCGCAGACCCCATACCCGATCAGTGGTCTGATCCTTGGTAGTCACCAGGATAATCGGGATATGTGCAGTATCCGGATCCTTGCTGATAGTTCGAGTGGCCTGAAATCCATTGAGATTGGGCATAACAACATCCATGAGAATTAGATCAGGTTTGTCCCTGCGCGCCACCTTGACGCCGGCGGCACCGTCTTCAGCGGTTATGCTCTCGTAACCAAGTTTTTCCACCATGCGTTTGAGGCCAACAAGTTGTGAAGGGGAATCATCGACGATCAGAACACGAGCCATGGGCCTTCTCAAAATGGGCTATGAAGGAGGGATTATGACGCTTGTGGAGCGCAGCGAAAAGTACCGGGAGTTTCAGGGCGGTGCTGTACAGAGGGTTTTTATTCTGGGCTTGCCGCAGACCCTGTTACGGGGCGTGGATAGCAAACGGGTAGTTTTGCTGGCCTTGACGCTGGTGGTATAGGTCTGGTCCATGGGGGCCATGACGACCAGGGTCTTACTGTAAATGATATGGGTAGGCTATTGCTACTTGCCCGGATTCAGATTGGGTGAAGGGGCTGGGGTGGCCATGACCAGTGGCGCGACAGTCTGCAGTGGCATAAGTATATGTGGCGGATATACAGAGGAGCCCATTTTGTAGGTTTGATCAGTCGGTAATGTGGACCAGGGTACGGCCAAACGATGCCCCGGACAGTAGCACAGGAAAGGTAGCTATAAGTTGCTCCATGCCTATATCCCGGGTAGCAATATGATTAAGTTGGACGGGTTTCCAGTCCGTGGCGAGATGGTCCCAGACCCGCTCACGCTGCAATCGGGGGGTGCCCGATGAGGCGATACCGAGCAAACTGACCCCCCGGATGATAAAGGGCATCACTGTGGTGGAAACCTGGATCCCGCCGACCATGCCGCAGACGGCCACGTTGCCATAGGGCTGGGTACTGGCGAGCAGGGTGGCTAGGGTGGCGCCGCCGACATTGTCCAGGGCGCCACCAAAGCGAGCGGATCCCAAGGCATGAGGCGCAGTAGTGAGGGTATCGCGCGGCAACACTGTGTGTGCACCGAGTTCGCGTAAAAAGTCCGCTCGATCTGTTTTGCCGCTGATGGCATGAACCTCATATCCGGCCTGACTAAAGATCGATATCGCCAACATCCCTACGCCGCCGCTGGCACCAGTAACGGCGATCGGCCCATGGGCTGGAGTCTGGCCGTTGTCCTGCATACGTAACAGGGCCAGTCCGGCTGTGAATCCTGCGGTACCGAGGATCATAGCTTCACGTAGATCCAGACCCTTGGGGAGGGGGATCAGACTTGCTGCTGGAACCCGGGCCAATTCGGAATAGCCCCCATCACGAGTCTCTGACAGCCCCGAGCCGGTACACAACACCGGATCCCCAGGCTGAAACCGGGCCGCTGAGGAAGTCAGCACCGTGCCGGCCAGGTCAATGCCTCCCACTAGCGGATAGCGGCGCAGAATTTTGCCACGACCCATTCCCGCCAAGGCGTCCTTGTAGTTCACCGAGGACCATTTAACCCGGATCACGACCTCACCGGGGCTGAGTGCCTCCAGTGCCATGGTTTCGATCCCAGCATGATGGCCATGCTCATCCTGGTGGATACGAAAGGCGTGAAAGTTTTCAAACGTCGTCATGGCATAACTCTTTAGGCCGTGAGGGAAGGGTTTACTATGTTTTCCAGCATTACGCAGCCTGACATCCGCCGCATGACTTCTCGTCGTGCCGGTGATTGCAGTCGCGATAGCAGCTTCCATAGCCAGGCACCGGACATGGTGCGCTGCAGGCGCCAGGACGCCTCCCAGGTCGAGTGGAACTCGGCTTCACGCCAACCATGCGGCAAGAAAAAATCCGTGCCTTCAGGGGGCGCAAAGAGAAACGGGGCCTGGCCGGCGAGGAGTATCCGGTTCCATCGTTGGGGGGTAAATTTGAGAAGTTGTGGTGAGGCAAGATCAAACAACCACCACTTTGCACAAGCCATAGTATGTAGATCACGAGCGAGGTCAGCGACTTGCTCGGAGCTGAGGTAGACCAGCAGACCTTCCGAGATTACCACCACCGGGCCGAATTCGGCGGCACGCGCCAAGAGCTGTTTTCTGGCTTCGGCATCTCGCAAATCCGCAGCGACAAGTTCCAGGCTGCAGCGTGGCGTTGCGGCGCGGGTGTGTTCGCGAAAGTAGTCGATCATGTCCGGCATATCGACATGCAGCCAGCGCAGTGACGATGGCAGATCCAGGCGGTAGGGCCGCGCATCCAGTCCGGCTGCAAGGTTCAGTACCGTGGCAACGCCGTTGCGGATACAACGCATCACCATTTCGTCCAGCAGCACGGTTCGCACGGTCATCGCCCAGCTCAAGACCGATCCTCGCGGCAGTGCCTTCACGATGGCCTCACCACGCTTGCCGCCGAGCCGCCGCGCCAGTGGGTCACTGAACAAGGCATCGGGTCGTTCGCTTTCCATGGCGCGATAGATGGCTACCCAATGGGCGGTGTCGGAGACATTACGGATTGGGTAGGCTTGCAGCGACATGGTCATACGTCGGTGGATGGAAGCGGGTGGCTGAAGTTTAATTGGCGCGGTGGATGGCGCGTTTGTCCACTGCCAGTGCTGCTTCATGCACCGCCTCGGAAAGCGTGGGGTGAGCATGCACAATACGGGCAAGATCCTCTGCCGCACCCTTGAATTCCATCGTCACCACGGTTTCAGCGATCAACTCGGATACCACAGGCCCAACCATGTGGGCACCCAGCAGGCGGTCGGTCTCGGCATGAGCGATGATCTTGACCATCCCCACCGGTTCGTTCATAGCGACAGCTCGGCCTACCGCCGCAAACGGGAAGGTGCCGATCTTGTAGGGAATATTTTCTTCCTTGAGTTGTTGTTCGGTTTTGCCAACCCAGGCAATTTCCGGCTCGGTGTAGATGACCCACGGAATGGTGTTGAAATCGACATGACCCGCTTTGCCGGCAATCAACTCAGCGACTGCGACACCTTCCTCGGAGCCCTTGTGGGCCAGCATGGGGCCGCGCACACAGTCGCCGATAGCCCAGACCCCGTTCACCCCGCTCCAGCAGTGCTGATCAACTTCGATACGGCCGTGCTTATCGACCTTGACCCCCAGGCCATCAGTGAGCACCCCATCGGTATAGGCACGCCGTCCCACGGCAACCAGCAGCTTGTCGACGACCAGTGCTTGATCACCTTTCTGGTCGGTATAGCCGATATGCACTTCATTGGCTTTGACCTCAACCTTGCCGACCCGGGCACCGAGGCGGATATCCAGCCCCTGCTTAGTAAATTCCTTACGCGCAATACGCGTGATATCGGCATCGGCAGGACCCAGGAATTCGGGCAGGGCCTCGAGAATAGTTACCTCTGAGCCGAGACGCTTCCAGACACTACCGAGTTCGAGCCCGATCACTCCGGCACCGATCACGCCGAAACGTTTGGGGAGTTGGTCAAAATCCAGAGCTCCGGCATTATCGACGACCTGCTTGCCGTCGAATTTTGCGAAGGGCAGTTCAATCGGCACCGAGCCCGTGGCAATGATCACATTGGCAGCGTTTATGCGGGTAATCTTGCCATCGGCCGCTTGCACTTCCACCACGTTGTCCTGCAGCAGCTTGCCCGTTCCGAATAGTGAAGTGACCTTGTTGGCCTTGAACAGCATGCTGATGCCGCTGGTGAACTGTTTGACGATCTTGTTCTTACGGCCAACCATGGTGCCGACATCGATCGAAGCGTCTTGCGTATGAATACCATGTACCGCGAAGTTATGCGTCAGATTGTGGAACTGTCGGGATGAATCCAGCAGTGCTTTGGATGGAATGCACCCCACATTCAGGCAGGTTCCACCCAATGCCGGCTGGTGGTCCTGACCGGTAAAATTATCCACACAGGCTGTTTTTAAACCGAGTTGTGCAGCACGGATGGCGGCTACGTAGCCGGCCGGGCCGGCACCGATGACGATCACGTCGAATGACTCACTCATGATTGGATTCCTTAGCATCGAAAGGCTGCGCCAAGGGGCGACGGCCTGGGGTGGTGGCAAGGTAAAGAACACCGCAGCGATAGCCCCTAATCCCGGCCCATAACTTCGGGTGGATGGGTACAACAGGGCTTTGCCGTCGATTGATCGACCCTGACATCAGTTTGATCCGCAGTCGATCACAAGCCGAGCAGCATGCGCTCGGGATTCTCCAGCTGATCCTTGATATCGACCAGAAATAGCACCGCATCTTTACCATCAATGACCCGATGGTCGTAGCTGATCGCGATGTACATCATCGGGGCGGCAATAACCTGTCCGTCTTCGACGATGGCACGCTGCTTGATCGTGTGCATGCCGAGGATGGCGCTCTGCGGAGGGTTGACGATCGGGGTGGAGAACAGTGAGCCGAACACCCCCCCGTTGGTGATGGTAAAGGTACCGCCCTGAAGTTCTTCCAGGGTCAGTCCCCCCTTGCGGGCGCGGCCGGCGAAATCGAGGATGTTACGTTCGATTTCGGCAAAACTCATGTTCTGGGCATCCCGTAAAATCGGGGTAACCAGGCCCCGATCAGTGGATACAGCTACCGAAATATCCTGGTAACCGTGATAGATGATATCGCCGCCATCTACCGATGCATTGACCAGGGGGTGACGCTTCAGGGCTTCACACGTCGCTTTGACGAAGAAACTCATGAAGCCGAGCTTGACCGCATGGGTCTTGAGGAATTGTTCACCAAGACGCTTGCGCAGGGCCATCACCTTGCCCAGATTGATCTCGTTGAATGAGGTGAGCATGGCAATCGAGTTTTTCGAATGCATCAGGCGTTCGGCAATACGCGTACGCATCCGGGTCATGGGCACGCGTTCTTCCGGTCGCGCACCAACACCAGCGGTTCATCAAGACAACCATCCAACATCACGATCGGCTGAACCTGACCCGGTACCCGCACCTCGTCTGCGTGCCCGACGAACTGCCAGCTCCGCCCGAACACGCGTTCCCGCGCAGCCGCATACACCCCGTCGTCGCAATACACCCGAGACGGAGGCGTCCACGCCCGCCGAATGTCCGCATCAATTTCAAACGAGAGTCCATCCATCCGCCCGCTCCTCAAACCGTTCGTCCTCGCCTATCGGGCGAGATGTTCATAATCCTCTGGTGTGTCTACGTCCTTCAGGATCGCGGCGTCCTCGTACGCAACTTCCCTCACTTCGCCGGCGCGCCGACCGGGAAGCTCGTTCAATCCGCCCGACATCGTGTCCAACGTCTCCCGCAAAGCAGCCGGGAATACCATCGGATGGCCTCGCTTACCGGCGCACGTGGCTATCACGATCCTGCTCGGGTCACGGCGGAACGCGTCGGCGCATCTTCGAAACGCGTCGGCCGGCACTTTCGGCATGTCAGCCGGTGTCACAAGCACGCCCGCATCACGTGATAACCTGAAAACGTCGTCCAACCGCGCGATTCCGAGTCGAATCGAGTCCATCATCTGGCTCGTCGAATCGTCATTGATAGCCACGATCATCCGGTCATCTTCCGGCAGATCGAGCTTGGCCACGAGCTCCGTTCGCGTGACGACAACCACGGCCGTCAAGTCAGCCGCAAGCATGGTTCGAACTACGTGTCCCGCCATCGTCGACTCGCGATAGGGTAGCGATTGCTTCGCGAAGCCCATCCGCCTACCCATGCCAGCCGCTGGAAGAACGCCGAAGACGTTGATGGATTGCCTGGCCGATGTCACGTTGTGGCACTCGAAACCGGCCACGGTCCCTCGACCGTCTTGTGGCGCTCCGCGCGACGCACCTTCACCAGTTCAGCCACGATGCTCACCGCGATTTCCGTGGTCGTGACGGCGCCAATGTCCAAGCCGATCGGGGCATGCACCCGAGCGAGCGCTTTAGCGTCCGCGCCACGGTGTCGCAGGTCGTCGAAAATAACCACGATCTTGCGGCGACTCCCGATCATTCCGATATACTTCGCCAGCGACGTGAGAACCGCTTCGAGGGCCGCCTCATCGTGCTTGTGCCCGCGCGTGACGATCACCACGTAGCTATTCGCATCAAGCGGCTGAACCTTCAACGTCTCGGCGATTTCACCGACGTGCGTGTGCACGGGCGGCGGGAAGCGTTTTTCGTTCGCGTACTCGGCGCGGTCGTCGATCACGTGAACATCGAAACCGATCGGCAGCGTTGCGTTGGCCAGCACGCGGCTGATGTGCCCAGCCCCCGCGATATACAGGCTTGGCGCGGGCTCGACGCGGATTCGATATTCCACGTTCCGACCATCCTCGGCGATGCGAACCGGGAACGTCGCCGCCTGCGACTCCAGTGTGTTGGCCGCCGAACGATACGATTCGATATCGTCGCCCGGCGATATCGGACGGATCGCGACGTCCATCTGCCCACCGCAAATCATGCCATCGTCATAACCAAAGTCGGAATCGAGCGCGAAGGTGGCCAGCCTCCCGTTCGCGTCCTCGATATGTTGATGCGCCAATCGTCGGACATCGGCTTCGACACATCCGCC
>CAJXGK010000055.1 GCA_913053815.1 uncultured Rhodanobacteraceae bacterium | reverse complement strand
CCCGCTATGGCCTAAAAGCTCAAGACCCGAGCATCCGGCGCCGGGGGTCGACGGGAAGTCTCTTAGGGAAAATTATCCACGCCAAACCGTCTCTGGACAAAACGGTTCAAACCGCGTGAAGCACTACACTAGGAGCCTGTCGGACTTGGGAAGAATCGACTACGGCGGTGGAAAATCGGCCCATTTTTTCGTTCTTTATCGTTAAATAGAGCCACTATTCGCCTCAAAAGATCAAAAAACTACCCTCGATTTTTTATCTGCCTCGCTACGACCCCCAGGTTCGACAAGCCCCTAGTGACATTGTTCTGCGGAGTCTTCAGGCCCAACAGGCTCCTGCCGGGCAACGAGTCGACCGGGTTCCCTGCCGGTAGCGTTTTAATACCAGGAATAGGCACGCACCAAGTCAGCCTCGATGCGCAGCTTTGAAAGTCTGTCCCAGCTCCATTCCAGTTCCAAAATAGTGGCGAAAGACATACCGCAGAGGTTGCCAACGGTTGGTATTGATGTAATGGGAGCCCGGCACGACAATTTCCTCATGGGCGTACGTCTGGGTGATCAGGATTTCTATCATCGAGAATATACCCGGTAGTTTCTCAGAACAGGTCTGGCGGGCAGCATGAGTGACTACAACCTTGCCTTCGATCTGGATTGGGCATTCATTGATGCGTGGGGACTTGACTGTTGCCGATCTGATCGAAGTGAGACCATTCGAGGCAATTTTGTTCTTCCCATATTCGTGGTGGATGCAACTCCAAGGTGCAACACGACGAGCATGGAGCGGGCATTGCAAGGTAACCCGGGCGACGTGAGGCGTGGTACCCCCTCACTGTTATCACGTGAATCGGCGCATGGATTATGCGGTTTTCGGCCGTTCCAGGATGCAAGCTACGCCCATGCCGCCGGCCGTGCAGATCGAGATCAAGCCACGGCCGCTGCCGCGTTCGGCCAACAGTTTGCCTAGGGTGGCGGTTACCCGGGCTCCGGTGGCCGCAAATGGATGGCCCACGGCCAGCGAGGAGCCGTGCACATTGAGACGCTCAAGATCGATGCTGCCCAGGGCCTTTTTGCGCCCCAGTCGATCCCGGCAATAGTCCTCGCTTTCCCAGGCCTTCAAGGTACACAGCACTTGAGCGGCGAAGGCTTCGTGAATTTCGTAGAAATCGAAGTCTTGTAATTTCAGGCGGGTTGCCTGCAACAGACGTGATACTGCAAGCGTCGGCGCCATGAGTAAGCCCTCGCCACCGACATAGTCCACGGCCGCTACCCGCGAACCCTTGACATAGGCCAGAATCGGCAGATCTCGTTGCTGGGCCCATTTTTCGCTGGCTAATAAAACGGCGGCGGCCCCATCGGAAAGACCGGTGGAATTGCCCGCTGTGAGGGTTCCTTGACCGGAGCTGCGGTCGAACGCGGGAGACAGCTTGGCGAGTTTTTCCAGGCTGCTGTCCGGACGCAAAAAACCGTCGCGTTGAAGTCCGCGGAAAGGTACCAGCAGATCCTCGAAGAAGCCCTGCTCATACGCAGCCGCCAGCTTCTGATGACTGGCCAGGGCCAGGGCGTCCTGCGCCTGGCGGTCGATATGCCATTCGCGAGCCATCCGCTCACAGTGCTCGCCCATGCTCTTACCGGTACGCGGCTCGGCCACCCCGGGGAAAGCCGGTTTGAGTTCGCGCAGCGAAAATCCACCGACCGCCGCCTTGAAGCGAGCAACAGGGGTTTTTGCACGATTGATTTTCAGTAGCCGCTTGCGCAAACGTTCGCTATACACAATGGGCACATCGCTGGTGGTATCACTGCCCCCGGCAATGCCGACGTCGATCTGCCCGCAGGCGATCTTGTTGGCAATGAGGATGACATTGTCCAGTGAAGTACCGCAGGCGCGGGCCGTGGTGATAGCCGGCGTGGTGGCTGCTAGTCCGGAGGACAGGGTGACTTCACGGGCCAGATTCCAATCCGAGGAATGCTTGATAACGGCACCGAAAGCGACTTCGCCCAGTTCCAGGCCGTGCAAATTGAAGCGTTCAACCAGCGCCCCAAGAGTCTTGACCGACATACCCAGATTGCCGACCTCGGCGTAAGCGGTGTTGTTGCGGCAAAACGGAATGCGAACCCCACCGACCAGAACCACACGCCTCAAATTTACAGCCATCGAATTGTCTCCATCGATTATGGCAAGGCTAGCGCGCCTGCGCTTGCGGCGAAAGTCCAAATTGGGCCAGGGCTTGCTAGAATACCGCGATTTGTACGGGTCTTTTGCCATGCCTGACCGGGTTATTTTGCACGCTGCGCTGGCCCTCGAGTTCAGTGCCCTCGACAGCAAGACGTCCTCTCTGGTTTTCAGTCGCGAACTCACTGCACACATTGCCGAGGGCATTGCTGAGGATCTGCGGGGTCTGCTACCTGGTATCGAACGGGCTCGCCTACTCGTGGCCGGTACCACTCTGGATGCCGCAGAGATTCTGCGCCCCGGATTTCCCGCGCATGCGGCACTGGAGGAACTGGGCACACGTTTCCGACCTCAACAGACCGGGGTACTGGCCTTTGGTGCGCATGCGGGGCGCATGCCCTTGTCGGCGCTGCGTCCCGAGGCGGCCTTCGCGGCCAGTCCGATGCGCTATCTGCCCTTGGTCATCCAGGTTCCGAAAGATGATGCGCCCGCCTTGAGCCAGGCTTTGGAAGAACAACTGGCACAACGCGGTGAAGCCGGTACCGCAACGGCCGACCGGATCATGCGAGCCTTGGATCAACCTCTCGAACACGCCCGCTACATGAGCCTCACCGACCTGATCGCCATGGCCTGCGTACAATTTGAACATGCCGGTTTTGCCGCCTACTGGGCTCTACTGGAGACCGCATTGCTCAGCCCTGAACGTGAGGAACAGGCCCTCAGCCCGAACGGACTGGCACTGTACTGGCGAGATGCCAAGGTCTGGGCGGAAACCCCACGGGCGCGGATTGCGCGCAGTGAACTCCCTGACCAGGAACGGGCCAGTCAGTATGCCGCTGCGGTGTATGACCTGCGCCAGGCCTACGCCTTATTTCGTGCCCACGCCCTGTCCTTCGACGGTCTCGAAGCCCACTACGATGAGGCGGGCTATTTGCTGGAGGAACTGGACCAAGCGGTTCCTGGTGGAGCGGCCCCCATCCTGGTTCGTCACACCGCCCCCGGCCTCGGCACCATCGCCCTCAGTCTGATTCAACCTGCGGTCCAACCGCGAATACTGGCCTTGGGTACGCCCTTGTGTACCACAGGTCTGGAGGCCTTGCGGGCGGAATTCTTCCGCCGGCATGCCGGGGGCTTGGAACAGCCGGTGGCCGAGCCCTTGCGGGTGGATGCCTCGGGACGCCCTGAGGTGCCGTCTGCAACCCTGCACTAACATCGACTCATGCCCTCTGTGTCGACCCTATCAGGCAAGCGTCACCAAGCTTACGATCCGTCCTGTTGATACATCCGGTATTCGCTCGGACTCATGCCCAGTGCGACGTAGGTTTGCTGGGCTCGCAGGTTGTCCTGTTCGACATATAGGCGAACCCCAACTGCTCCGGCCGCCCGGACACGTTCCAGCACGGCCCGGTATAGAGCCCGATAGACACCGCTGCGACGGGCTTCAGGGCGCACGAACACACTCTGGATCCAGAAGAAATCACCGGCCCGCCAATCGCTCCATTCGTAGGTGTACATCAGAGTGCCAAGGCTCTCGCCATCACGTTCGGCAAGCAGATAGCAACCCCGTGAGGGCTGTTCGAAAACTCCCTGTACCCCGCGTTGCAAGCGTTCGCGGTTGAGCTTTCGAGACTCGGTTTCCCAGGCCATCGCCTCAGCGCAGGCCACCAAAAAGGGGCCGTCAGCGGGCTGCGCATCACGAACCTTGAGCGCAGCGGTCATGTCGTATATCTCATGAGATTTTTATCCGCGTTATTGAACCAGCACTCATTATTGATTGATCGCTCTGTTTGACGTGCGCATTCTTGACTCGGTCATCCCGGGGCGGCGCACGGGATGACACAAATAGGGGGGCATCCGGGATGACAAGCCCTGTTGTGGCATCCGTACCCTATCCCGTCATACCCGCGCAGGCGGGAATCTAGTAAAAAAAGCCATGGCCACGCAGTGGGTATCCAATCTTTGTTGATGATCTTGCTCTATGACCACCGGTCTCGTGACCACAAGCACCCCCTGGATCCCGGGTCTACGCCGGGATGACGTAAACGTGTACGCCCGGGATGACGTGAACAGGGCGGTGATTCAGTAACCTTTTGTTACCGTGCCGCTGGCCCAGCTTCCGTATGGGTCCCCAGTAACGCCTGCACCTCTTGCTGCAAGTGCTGCCAGCGTTGGTAGGTGACCTGCCAAGTGGCCTGATCCTTGGCATAACCGGTCCGCGTATCCACGCTGGGGGCGGCGTCTGCTCCGTCCACTGCCTGTTGCAGTTTGCTCATGCGTCGGGCTAAAGCACGCAGGCTGTCGAGGTTCGGGGCCGGGCTACCCACCGAATTTCTGGGGTTGTCGGGCACGAAATTAGCCAGCGCCCGCAATTGCCGGGTAAGTCTCACAAGGGCTGCGGACTGTTTGCCGCTCGCCGTCTTCTGCGCTTGCTGTAAGACCCCACGCAAACCCTTGGCTTGTTTCCTCACCCGAGCAATCGCCACCCGATCGGCCTCAATGGCCCGGGCCAGAGCAAACTGCTCGACATACGCCTTGGCCGCAATATGTACCCGCGGATCGGCACGCAACGGCAGTGTTCGTTGCAAGCGAATACCATCGACCTTGAGGGTGATGTGATAGGTCCCCGGTGGAGCCCACACCCCATTGCCCCACGGTCCGCCCCTGGCCAGCGCCGCAGGCACGGCATAGCGGAAGTTCCATACTAAGCGGTGCATGCCGGAAGTCGTTTTCAAGCTTGGCTTAGACACGAACCAGCGTGGTGTCATCTGCATGGTCGCCAGGTCCGGTTTGGTTGGCTGCTGGCGACTGCTGAAGCGCCGCACCGGCTGTCCCGCTGCATTGCGGATCGTTAAGGTAACTGTTTGGGCCGGGTGCTTGAGTACGTAGTCGATATAGGCCCCATTGGGTGGATTCTTACCGCGCGGCTCACTGAACGGCAGCGGGGTACCGGCAAAACCCTGCGGCCGGGTTCGAAAGGCCACCGCCGGCTGCTCCAGGTAAGGCCCGGAAGTCGTGCCGGCAGCCATCGCCTGACGCAGCGGTTCAATGTCATCGAGAATCCAGAAACCGCGGCCATGGGTGGCGATCACCAGATCCTCACCATGCACGGTGATGTCACGTACCGAAGTAGCCGGAAGATTTAGCTTTAGCACCTGCCAATGTGCCCCGTTGTTGAACGACACAAACACACTGCGCTGGGTACCGGCATAGAGCAGGCCGGGCACCTTGGGGTCCTCGCGCACCACGTTCACCGACTGGTTGACCGGTAGGCCGGCGACGATCTTTTGCCAGTGCCGGCCCCCATCGGTCGTGCGATAAATGTAGGGATGATCGTCATCCAAGCGATGCCGGTCGATGGACGCATAGGCTACCCGACTGGCAAACGGCGAGGCCTCGATATTGCCCACCTTCGACCAGGGCTTCAGCCCAGCGGGCGTCACATTGTGCCAGTGTGCCCCGCCGTCCCGGGTTTTCCAGATCAAGCCATCATCAGTTCCCACCCAGATCAATCCGGCATCCTTGGGGGATGGCGCGATCGAATAAATCACCCCCCGCCGCGGACCTTTGACAGGACTGTCGGATGCGGTAATTGTGCCGACATTAGCCGGTACAGATGGATGCTTGCGGGTCAGATCCGGACTGATGGGCCGCCAATGCAAGCCGCCATCAGTGGTCGCAAATAGGCGCTGATTGGCAAAGTACAGGGTCTTTGGTCCGCGCCGGGAGAAAGTCAACGGTAAGGTCCAGGTACCGCGATAGTGCGCTGGAAACGCCAGTGTCGGTGGAATCGAACGAGTCTGGCCAGTGTGTCGGTTAAGACGCTCGACGCGACCGCCGTAGATAATATTTGGATGCCCAGGATCCGGAGCAATCTCATCGCTTTCACCACCGGCGGTGATCTCATGAAACTGCATCATGGTGACGCCATTCATACCCAAGGTACGACTGGGCAGAGCTACGGCACCGGAATCCTGCTGGGCGCCGTACACCCAGAATGGAAAGCGGTGGTCGGTGCTGACATGGTAGATCTGCGCGGTAGGCTGGTTGTACCAGCTCGACCAGTGCCGGCCACCATCCACCGAAACCACCGCGCCCTGATCCACACCCAGTATGCGGAAACGGGGATGGCGTGGATTGATCCACAGCACATGATAATCATCGCCAGTGAAATCACCCTTGACCGGCACGAAGTGACGGCCCCCGTCACGGGATTCGTACAACACCGTATTGTTGGCATAGATCACATTGGCGTGGTGCGGAGCCACCGTGATGCCACCGAAATACCAGCCGCGCTTCCAGATACGTACATCCTTGCTGACCTGCGTCCAATGCACCCCGCCGTCGTCGGAACGATACAAACCACCCTGTTGGGCCGACACCATGGCGTAGACACGTTGCGGCCGACTGGGGGCCACGGCAATACCGATGCGCCCCGGATCAGCCGGAAAACCGTGGCCTTCGATGTGCGTCCAGGTCTTGCCGCCATCGCGGGTCTTGTAGAGTCCCGAGCCGGGGCCATTGGCAGGTGGGTAGACATTCCACGGCGGGCGCCGAGTCTGCCACAGCGCGGCATACACTACATCGGGATTGCCGGGCTGGAAAGCCAGATCGATCGCCCCGGTATTGGGATTGTGATACAGCACCTTGGTCCAGGTCTTGCCACCGTTTACCGATTTGAATACGCCGCGCTGCACATTGGGCCCATAGGGATGCCCGAGGGCCGCTACCCACACCACCTTGGCATTACGCGGATCAACCAGGATGCTGCCGATCGCCCGGGTATGTTGCAGGCCGATATGGGTCCAATGTTGGCCCCCGTCGACCGACTTCCACATGCCATCGCCCTGGGCGATATCGGAACGCATATCGGCCTCGCCGGTGCCGACATAGAGCACTTGCGGGTTGCTGGGGGCCACGGCCAGGGCGCCGATCGAACCCACCGGCAGCGCATCACTAATCGGCTTCCAGGTGCGCCCGGCATCATCACTACGCCAAACGCCGCCATCGACCGCGCCGAAATAGTAGCGCTCGGGATGTCCCGGCACGCCACTGACTGCCAGCACCCGGCCACCACGAAAGGGTCCCAGTAAGCGCCAGTGCAAACCGGCGTATAGATTGGGAGAAATGGCTGCTTGGGCGACGGGGGCCAACAGGAGAAGCAACGCAAACAGGAACCCACGACGCATGACCATAGACATTCAACCCGGTGCTGGCGAAACGCCCACTCTACATCGGGTTGGGGGTTAGCTGGGACCCTCGAATCCGTGAAAATGGGCCTTCAACATGGCCTAAATCCAGATATGAGCTCGCATTCAAAATCTTGAGCTTAGGATCGAAGTCCTGCAATTTTTGGTGTAACGCAGCCCCTACCCTTCCTGTTGACAGGAGTCTTTTCTACCTGCACAGCATTGTGTCAAAACAACGAAACATTTGATCGGTACTGGTGCGTAACCTTCTCAATCCGAAGGGTCGTTAACCGAACGCCAACAACCTTCCAAGAGGCCTCGGTGATGTCAAAAGCACCCTTGCCGCTCAAGTGAGGCTCATCTGCCAAACCCAGCCCCACATGGAAGATGGACCTCAGACCTTCGGTTTCGGCCATTTTCACCGCGGGCCCGCCGGATCTCCGGATTGGCTGGAGATCTCGCCGGGTAGCCCCCCTTTCGCACCCTCAGCAAGCGCATCAATCAAAGGGCAATGCACGGTACCGTTGGTGGTTTCGCACCGTTTCAGCAAGGCCCCAAGGACCCTTTCAATATCTCGCAAGTTCGTCATCCGTTTACGGACAGCGACCAGTTTTCGCGTTGCGATGTCGGCCGCTTCCTTACAGTGCTGCCCATCATTTAATGCTAAAAGCGACGCAACCTCCTCCAGCTTGAAGCCCAACGACTGACACTGCTTTATAAAGCCAATGCGGTGTAAATCTTCATCACCGTAGCGGCGGATCCCTCCCCGAGGACGAGGCGGCTCATCCATCAATCCGCGGCGCTGGGAGTAGCGCACCGTCTCCACATTAACGCCTGCTTCCCGCGCTAAGGAACCAATAGTGTAGGACATAATCTGACTTCATATTCACGCACGGACGACAGGTTACACCGACCAAAACTTTCCGACTTGGTGAGAGCAGAAGTAATCATGTGCCTACTTTGTGTCGATGGAAGCGCGGCAAATCAGCACGCGCCGGGCATTGCCATAGAGGCCTAACACGAGCAAGCCAATAGATACGCTGTAGAGCAGTGATTCATGTGTGGCAATAAATGCCTGCAGCGGCAAACCGAAATGCCCAGCAGCGGGAATGACCGCTGCGATAGCACTAATTGCAATGGGGATGGTGGGTGAACAGCACAGCAAGGGGGTCAACACCGCCATGAGTACCCCTCCCGTCGCTGAACTTGCGCGGATTCGACCACCGTGACGGATCGCATAGATAGCTGTCGGGACGATCAGTGCCAACAAGATCGACATTGCTGCCGCAAACAACACCAAGCGCAAAGTAAGGAACGGCAGGGCCACCCATCCTATCGCTCCACCCGTGAAGGATGAGGGCAGGATCATCAAGTACATCGGCAGGGTGATCAGCAGCAATGCCAGCGCGAGCAGCCGGTAGGATACCCTGCTAAAAACGATCGCCAACGCCATAGGTACGGATCTCAGCCTGGCGAGCCATATAGCCATCATTCCTTCCCGGCCATAAACTTTTTGATCAGCCCATAGGTTGCGGATGGAGCACCATTTATGGCAACAACTACTCCGCTTCTGTCAATGAGATAATAAATATCCGGATATTTTTTGGGGTTGTAAGTGTGGGCAAATGAGGCACTGGCATCACCGATCACCCAGTTAGATTGATGCAATAAAGACGGAGCGACCCGTTTCACGAACTGGGTTATTGACATGCCTGGATATCCTCCGTCCTGGTACATCCGCAATAGGATGACCCTGAGCCCAGCTTTTTTAAGCGCAGCGCTATGCTCATCCAGGACATGGAGTCCGGCGGCGCAGCTTCCGCACCATGTAGCCACCTGCCAGATCAGCAATTTTTCATGCTGATAGTTGCCGAAAGACTTGTGTAGCCCGGCCGCTGTTGTGAATGTAATCCCAGGAATAAGTGTGCGTGGTAACTGGGCGCTCGCTGGTAACGTGACAATCAATCCACATAGAAATAACAGGACTGACAATGACTTGATCTTTGCTGACA
>CAJXGK010000054.1 GCA_913053815.1 uncultured Rhodanobacteraceae bacterium | reverse complement strand
TTCGTCGGGCAGGTGGATCAGACGAGGTAGTGAACGTGGGGCGCGGACCAAGGCCAGATGGCCCTCTCGGCCAAAGGCATCGTGACCATCGAGCACCACAACGATGTTAAGACTTTTGTTCAAAATACGCGGGAAAGGATGGGCAGGATCGAGCCCAAGTGGCGACAGTACAGGTAGGATTTCGTTGCGAAAATAACCTAAGAGCCAACGTTTTTGCAGATCGGTCCAGTGCTTCGGGGTCAGAAACCGGACCCCTTCATCGGCCAGAGCCGGGGCCAGTTCCTGCTTCCAAGTGTGGTATTGGGCGGTGATGAGTTCGAGAGAGCGTTCCCGAATGCGGGCCAGTACTTCGGTCGGGGCCAGTCCATCGGCACCCGGCCGGGCATCGCCGTACAGCAGATGCTGGCGCAGTACAGCTACCCGTAACTCGAAGAATTTATCCAGGTTATTGCTGGAAATGCATAGAAAGCGCATCCGCTCGAGTAGCGGCACCCGTGGATCGCGTGCTTGGGAGAGAACCCGGAAATTGAACTCGAGTGCAGCCAGTTCCCGGTTGAGATAGAGCTCAGGCCCAGAAAGATCAATGCTTGCTGGAGGCGTTGTGTCGCTCATGGGGAGGGCGAACATCCGATCGGCGTGGCCATGAGCATGCTCTACCACCTGGTGGCGGGCAAGCCGTGTGGTGTTTAGGTCGAGGGCGTTTCGTTTGCAAGCGCCGGTTTGAGGACGCGTTCTGGCCCGAATACTGCGGTAAACGTCGATCCGCGGCCGGGTTCGCTATCGATAACGATCTGTGCCTGATGCTGATTCAGGGCGTGCTTGACAATGGATAGCCCCAGACCGGTCCCTCCGGTTTCCCGCGAGCGACTTGACGAGACCCGGTAGAAGCGTTCGGTTAAACGTTGGATATGTGATTGGGGAATTCCGTAACCGGTATCGATGACCTCAAAGGCAGCTCCACCATTATCCAAACCTCGCCATCGCAGGGTGATGCTGCCGCCGCTTGGGGTGTAGCGCACCGCATTGCTGACTAAGTTCGAGAAGGCACTGTGAATGTCTTTCAGCGATCCATACAGGTCGGCCCGGAAGGTGTTTTCAAGATGGACAGTGTGCCGCCCTCTGCTGAGGGCTTCGGCTTCCCGAATCAGTGTGGAGAGTAGTGCTGGAATGACGACCCGTTCCTCAGACAGATCCATCTGAGTCTCCAATCGGGACAGAATGAGCAGATCCTCAACGATACGGGTCATGCGCTGCGACTGGGTACGCAAGTCGTCCAGAAGTGGGGCCAGGGTGGGGGCATCCTCAGGGTCGATCAGATCCAGATAGCCGTGAATGACCGTGAGAGGTGTTCGCAATTCGTGTGAGACATTGGCGATAAAATCGCGGCGCATCTGTTCGAGTCGGGTGAAGGCGGTGATATCCCGGCCGAGCAGTAGGTGTTGGTGTTTGCCTAGGGGAATTCGGTTAATGGAGAGCCGCAGATTGGCGTCGCTGGGTGCCGGAACATCCGCAAGCATCGCTTTGGAGTCCTGTTTTAGCCAGGCACCGATGGGATGATCGGCCAGTCGGTCCTCAATCTTCAGCATCCGGTCGCGCGGCCAATCCAGTCCGAACAGCCGGGCACTGGCTGGGTTGAACCATAATATACGGCCCTGCTCATCAAGCAGAATCACGGCATCGGGTAAGGCCGCTCCGGCATCACGCAGGGCTCGCAGTTGTGAAGCCAGACGCTGTGTGCGATGCCGGGTGGTGGAAGTTTCCGGGGCGGTACGGGTTGAAGTTTTACCAAGTACGGGTGCGGGTTCGGAAGGCCATGATTGCATACGCCAGAACATCCAGATCAGTGCCACCAGAGCGGCTAGAGCAAGGGCGGGAAAGAATTGCTGAAAAGCGTAGCCAAGTGCGGTGACCAGCAATAGCCAGACCAACAGTATCAGGGTGAGGGATAATGTGATCGGACGTCGCATAGGCTCAGTGTATGGCTGAAAAACGGTATCCGGCACTGCGCACAGTTTGCACCAGATTACTCAGGCCGAATGGTTCGAGGGTCTTGCGTAGGCGGCGGATGTGTACATCCACGGTACGTTCCTCAACGTAAACACTGTTACCCCAGATATGATCGAGAAGCTGCGGTCGTGAATACACTCGGTCGGTATGGGTCATGAAAAAGTGCAGGAGACGGTATTCGGTCGGACCAATCGGAATAGTCTCACCGTTAGCATAGACCCGATGCGCCGGCGCATCCAGACTGAGTTGTCCAATAGCGATTTGATCGTTTTCGTCTGCGCCCAGTGTACGGCGTAATACAGCACGGATGCGCGCGACCAGCTCGCGTGAGGAGAACGGCTTAACCACGTAATCGTCTACCCCGGCCTCGAGTCCGCTGATCCGATCCATTTCTTCACCGCGTGCCGTAAGCATGATGATGGGCACTTCCCGGGTCATTTCATCCTTGCGTATGCGCCGGGCAAATTCGAGTCCACTCATACCGGGCAGCATCCAGTCCAGTAAAATCAAATCAGGAACCTTGTCGGCAATGTCCATTTGGGCGGCATGGGCATCGGCGGCATGTACGGGATCCATATCGGCCTTGCGTAGGGCAAAGGCGACCATTTCGCGAATCGATGGTTCATCTTCAACGATCAAGATACGTTTTGGCACGACATTTCCTTCCGGATCGATTATGTTTATTGCAACGCAAGGATGTTGCAAGGCTGTGACAGTGTGATGGGTGATGAGATACACATCACTCGATCCAGCCAACCCTTTTCAAGATAATCATTAAATCGGCTCACTATTCATCTTAGGTTTGTAAAAATCCCGACCCGTCGTCCTTGTCCTTACTACGATTTCCATACGGCAGAAGATTTCTAGCTTCTTTTCTCTTATTTCGATCGCGTTTTTGTAATTCCAGAGCGATGGGGGTGAGGTAAGCAATGCGCGCCTCGATCCGTGCGCGTTGGTAATAATCCAGATTCGGCCGCCTGATCAGCCGATGTAATTGGTCCAGGGCATCAATAGGATGGCCGGAGATGAACGTGGCGTCGGCATAAGCTTCAGCTGCCCGTACTTTTAAGCCGGCCAGTTCTGCGGCCCGTGCATAGGTGCGGTATATATTCGGTTCGTTGCTATCCTCTAGTAAGGGTCGTAGCAAGGTTTCAGCCCTCACCCCATCACTTTTCCGGTTGGAGCTGATCAGTGCTTGGGCGGTGCCAAGTGCCACGGCCGGCTGCCGGGGCCAGTCACGGACCAGGTTGTCGTAGTGGATTAGAGCCACCTTGCGTCGCCCTGCTGCCAGCTCGGCATGTGCCCAGGCCAGGCGGATGGGCAGGTTGTCAGGCTGGTCGTGTAGCAGTGGGGCGAGTTCATGCAGGGCTTGGGCCCCCTTGCCGCTGCGAATCAGGGCGAGGGCATAGCCGTAACGATTAGACGGAATCCGAAACCCAGGGTTATTGGCCAGATTGCTGGCGTAATAGCGGATCAGCCCATTGATATCCTGGCTGCTGAGTACCCGGACTCTTTCCCGCATCAGTAGGTAATACTGTTCGGCTCGGGGACTACCGGGGCGGTCGATCTGAGTTGAGGTACTGAGCAAGTTGGGTGTGGGTTTGACGTAAGGCAAGGGTAGAGTGGCGTCCTGCCAGCCGACGTATTTTGGTATGGGTGTTGGGGGATGGGTATGTAGTCTGGCTTCGATGGCATGCGCCCGAGCCCGAGCCTGAGCAATCCGCAAAGCCGTGACGGGATGGTTCTGGAGTATGGCGGGAACTTGGTAACCACCACTGTCGGCACGCAGCAGAGTTTCCATCCTGGCAAAAAAGTTGGCCATCCCATCAGGGCTGAAACCGGCTCGGGCCAAGGTCTGCATACCCACCCGATCCGCCTCGGCTTCATCCTTTCTGGTGAAATTAATTTGCCGCTGCAAAGCCAGACCCTGACCCATAGCCATGGCTGCGACGGCGGCATTACCTCCGGCCCCTGAGGCTCCGAGGGCGAGGGCTCCCAGCATGGCCAGGGCTATCAATGGAGCTGTTTTTTTCGCATCCTCGAAGGCCCGCTCCAGGTGGTGTTGGGTGATGTGGCTGATTTCATGAGCCATTACTGCTGCCAGTTCGTCTTGATTATGGGTGGCGGTGATGAGACCGGCATTGATACCGATGTAGCCGCCTGGTGCGGCAAAGGCGTTGATCACATTTTCCCTGGCAATAAAAAAGGTGAAATGCAGGGTTGGTTCGGGACTGGCAGCGACCAAACGGTAGCCCAGGCCGTTGATGTATTCGTCGGCGAGCGGATCGTTGAGTACCAGATTGAGGGCCCGCATTTGCCTGAACATGCTGGCGCCATAGGCTTGGGCTTCGGCGGGAGAGAGTACAGCCGCCGCAGTGCTGCCGAGATGGGGCAGACGTAGGGTGTCATTGGCATGCAGCGTGCCGGCGCCAAGGGTCAATAGCGCGATAAGCGATAGCAGGAAGAAAAAGCGTATATTCATGGATAGGTCATAGCATGCACTTGGCAACGTTAGCGCGGTGTGGTGGGTCTGACCAGTGTTTATCGGGATTGGTTCAGGTGCGGTTGAGCCGGCGTCCCGGTCTCAACCATGTGATCAGCCCCGGCGCTGTTGTGGCTGCTTACTTGCATTTGCGCGACATCAATCCAATGATGGGTTCTCGCGCCGGCTTGGCGCTTTACGAATGGCACCCATGTCCCCACCCAATATTGAAATGTATACGACAACAGTCTGCCCTTACTGCACCGCGGCTAAACGTCTGCTTAGCGAGCGTGGCTTGGTGTGGACCGAACTGCGCATCGACAGGGATCCCGAAGCCCGGATGGCCATGCTCAGTCGTAGCATGGGGGCGCGTACCGTTCCGCAGATTTTTATCAACGGTCAGCGGGTGGGCGGTTTCGAAGAGCTGGCGGTTGCCGATCACAATGGTACATTGCAGTCGTTGATCGAGGTGGATACGGCATGAGCGATCATAACCCGTCGTTCGGGGCATTCCGACAGCGTCTCAACAAGCGCATCCTCGAGCACGATAATCAGGTGATTAAGCGATTCTTTGCCCTGGATGCGCAGTGTTATCGTGAAGGGGTGCTCGACCTTAAGACTAAGGGAATGCTGGGTCTGGTGGCCTCGCTGGTATTGCGTTGTGATGACTGTGTCCATCACCACCTTACACAGTGCCATGAGCTCGGCGTGAGCCGTGAGGAGATGTTCGAAATTTTCCAGGTCGGATTGGTGGTGGGGGGCTCGATCGTGATTCCTCATTTACGTCGGGCGGTGGATTTTCTCGACCGGATCGAGCAGCACAACCAGCCGGTAACCTCCCCAGATTGAAATGCGCACTTGTTCGTTATAGGGCGAGTCGGGGATAATGGGCTGTTTATTTGCTGCTTGGCGTCTTTGAGGAGCTTTACCCATGAGTAAGACTATTGCCGTGATCCGGGGTGACGGGATCGGCCCTGAGATCATGAATGCCACGCTGCGCGTGCTCGATGTGCTGGATTGCGGACTCAGCTACGATTTTGTCGATGCCGGCATGGCGGCGATGGACCTACACGGTGAGCTGTTACCACAACCGACCCTGGATGCGATCAGCCATCATCGGGTTGCTCTGAAAGGTCCGTTGACTACCCCTATCGGTAGCGGTTTCAGTTCGCTCAATGTCGAGTTACGCAAGCATTTTGATCTCTATGCCAATGTGCGTCCGGTTATCACCATGCCCGGTACCAAGGCACGTTACGACCACGTTGACATCATCACCGTACGCGAGAACACCGAGGGGGCTTACCGTTCCGAGGGTCAGACCTTATCTGGCGATGGCGAAACGGCGGAGTCGGTTACCCGCGTCACCCGTCACGGCTCTGAGCGCATTGTCCGCCATGCTTTCGAGCTGGCTCGGCATCAAGCGCGCTGCAAGGTTACCGTGGTGCATAAGGCCAACATCATGAAAACCACTTCAGGCCTGTTCCTGAATGTAGCCCGTGAGGTGGCCAAAGACTATCCCGAGATCGAATGTAATGAGCTGATTGTGGATAATACTTGCATGCAGTTGGTGATGCATCCTGAGCAATTCGACGTGATCGTCACCACCAATCTTTTTGGTGACATCCTTTCCGATCTATGTGCCGGTCTTGTCGGTGGCCTGGGGTTGGCCCCCGGTGCGAATATTGGTGCCGAAACGGCTATATTCGAAGCCGTACATGGCTCGGCACCGGATATAGCCGGTAAGCATATCGCTGATCCCTGCGCGTTGCTGCTGGGGGCCAGTGCGATGTTGGATTACATGGGTATGCCGGAACAGGGTGATCGGGTGCGCCAGGCCATTCGCGATACCCTGGCAGCCCATGACCGGGTTACCCCTGATTTGGGCGGCGATGGGACAACCGAAAGTTTTGCTGAAGCTTTGGTCGAGCGCGTCCGCAACTAATCTTGTCGATGCGGCCGTAGTGCTGCAAGGTGGGGTGGTGGGGTCGTCAAACGGGGATCAACGGGTACTGTTCCCGGTTGGGTTAGGGGGCGTGGCTGCTGTGGTATGGAGTGTACTGACGGGCTGTCCGGATTGCGTGGTACCGGCAGTCTGCCGGATAGCAGGCAACGTTTCGGGGGCTACAGCACCACCGGAGATAATAAAAGCCATAGCCTGATCCATGGTCCAGTCGGTAGGTACCAGTTCATCCACTGGCACCACTTCCAGGTAACCCGAGGTCGGATTGGGGGTGGTGGGTACATATACGGCGGCCATCTCGCGATCACTGCCCTGCTCGCGCAGCACTCGGGTCACGAAGCCAACGGCTTTCATGCCTCGCATGGGGAAATCGATCAGTACGACTCGCTGGATGCCACTGGGTTTCTGCTGCATCACGGTGGTCAGTTTCTTGGTGCCGTCATAAATAGTACGCACCAGTGGAATTTTCGATATCAGTCGATCAAAGATAGCGAGTAGACGCTTGCCGATGACCCGTTGGGCGAACCAGCCGATGGCATACAGTGATAACAGGGTGAACAGCAGTGCCAGCAATGCCAGTAGCGGGTTCAACCAGGCCGGATTCAGGCTGTGAAACAGCCTGGGCGATAGACGCGACGCAGTCGCCAGCAGTGCCTCGATGACCGGCGCCCCCAACCCGGCGAGAAATCGCAATATAAAACTGAACACCAGCCAGGTTACCCAGAGCGGAATGATGGTAAGCAGCCCGGTAAGGAGATAGCGCTGCAGATGGAGCGAACGCATGGTGGTTACTCGTTGCTGAGGGGGGCAGGTGCGCTGCGGTCAGTATGGTACGCGTTTGAACCGGGTGATACTGCAGAGCAGTATCACCCGCCTGCAGACGCTGAGCGGCTTACCTGTTCCGTTTGCGACGGACATAGAGCTGTTTGTGGACTCGGGCGAAGATCTTCCCCGAGGCATGGGTCACATTTGTCTCGAACCAGCGCAGAACTTTGGCGCCATCGGTAGTGGTTTGGCGTAGCTTTTCGATGATTTCCATATCAAGCTGAAAATCGGTGAAGACGGTGGCCTTTCCCGCGGTGATGAAGTCGATACGTGCCGCCGGGTCACCAGACGATGTAGTCGTGACCCAACGGGGGCATCACCCGCAGCATCCAGAATGGATCGGTCATCGCGAACAGACGGCCACCGAAATGGGGGCCGACGAAGTTGCGGTTATACCCGTGCCGCCGTAGTGCCACCCGGGCACTACGGTAATCCGGGCTGATATTGAGCACGCGAATCCCGGCAAACAGACATGGCGGCCATAGATTTATCAGTTGTCTGAGAACCCGTGCACGCCTGGCTCAGAACAGCAGTGAGGCCATGCGCTGTCGGGCCTTGGTCACCAATGGGACATCATCAACTACGGTAAAGAGTGCCAGCAACCGTTTCTTGGCAAGGCCATCGTTCCAGCCACGTGCTTCAGCCAGCAGTGCTAGATAATCTTCTATCGCCAATTCCGGCTGTCCATCAAGCAGGCGGCGGATGGCCCGTAGATCGCGGGCTTCGAAATCCTTGCTGTTGGCGACGATACGTTGCTCCAGGATGGTTGCATCGGGAGCTCCAGCGAGCGCACTTACAAATTCGAGCTGTTTGCGCAAGCGTTGAGCCCGGTCGTCATGGGCCAGGCTCGTGGGCAGGGTATCCAGGGTCGTTGCGGCCGCTTCGGTCTGACCGGCATTCATTTGTGCAGTTGCTAGATCGAGTTTGAGTTCAGCCTTGTCGGGTTCGGCCTCAATGGCCTTTTCGATGCGAGACAAAGCTTCACTGGGTGATTCACTGTTGACGGCTGGCGTCGGATCCGTGGGGGTGGGGGGCTGCTCATCAGCAGTGTTGTCAGGCTGGATACCATGATCAGCCAGAAACTTGCGTACCTCTGATTCAGGCCGGGCCCCCATGAAACCATCCAGTGGTTTGCCGTCCTTGAGTAGCAGAACCGTCGGCAAGCTACGTACCCCGAACATGCTGGCCAGGGTTGCTTCCTGGTCGGCGTTGATTTTCACTAGGCGAAATGCTCCCGCGTATTCCCCCGCCAGTTTTTCAAGAATGGGCTTCAATTGTCGACAAGGTGCGCACCAGTCGGCCCAGAAGTCGATGAGGACAGGCTGCTGGTTTGAGGCAAGCAATACCTCGGTTTCAAAATTGTCCTGGGTGACGTCGAGGACATGGGTGGTGTGGGTCATGGTGGAAATCCAATCCGGAGACCCGCACAAGATGGCGGCAAATTCACCGGTTCACAAGTCTGCCAATAAAAGGTTAACGGACCGATAGCGCAGCATGCCTGGAAACCTTGGCTGGCAACTTTGGTACGAGGCTGCAAAACCCACTCGGGATCAGGTCAGGGAGATTTTTTTACTCAGTTTTTGTCAAACAGGACAGGTCAGGTGTTGGCGCCCATGTTGCGCTGCGATACGCTGCGCACCAGCACTTCAGCAATAAAGAAGAACTCATCATGCAGGAAACATACGATCCCCGCACCGTGGAGTCCGTCGCCCAACAGTACTGGACCGATAGTCATGCCTTCGAGGTCAAGGAACAATCGGGTAAAACCAAGTTTTATTGCTTGAGCATGTTGCCGTATCCTTCCGGTGCGCTGCATATGGGGCATGTGCGCAACTACACCATCGGCGATGTCATCAGCCGCTACCAGCGGATGCAGGGTCACAACGTTCTGCAACCGATGGGCTGGGATGCTTTCGGCCTGCCTGCTGAAAATGCCGCTATCCAGAATCGTACCGCACCAGCAAGCTGGAGTTACCGCAATATTGAACATATGCGGGGGCAATTGCAAGCCATGGGTTACGCCATCGATTGGTCACGTGAGTTCGCTACCTGCCGGCCGGATTACTACATGCATGAGCAGCGCATGTTCACCCGATTGCT
>CAJXGK010000053.1 GCA_913053815.1 uncultured Rhodanobacteraceae bacterium | reverse complement strand
TATGACTACCTGCATGAACCGAACAACTGGAATCCCTCCCAGGCCTTTGGCGCCACACTCAGACAGGCCGGTTCGCGGGGACTCGTTCACCGCAGTGTGCGCGACCCCGGTGGTGAATGTCTGGCGGCATTTACACCCCGGGCGGTGTCGATCCCCCGACAAGGGCCGCATTTAGCCTACCACTGGGATGGCACTGCCATCACGGCGATATTTGAAAAAAGTCGGCTTATGTAGCATCGCAAGTACTTGGTATTCATACGAAGACAGCAATAGTTAGTGCTTACTATATAAATAGATGAAACTCTTATATTAAAACTATTTAAGTAATCACCTTGTCTCTGACTCTGGCAGCCTGTTGGCCATCGTGTGACGTCGACTGAAACTGCGTTGTTGCAAAGCTATTTCTAGAGAGGTGCCTTTGTCATACGCTCGATCAATCCGTCCAGCACCTCGTAATCACTGTAGGTGATACACAGGCGCCCTCCTCTATCGCTCGTTTCTTCCAGGCTCACGGGGCAGCCGACCGCGTCCGTCAGGTCCATTTCAAGGCGCCGCACATCGGGCGATTTCGAGTTGGTTTTTGCCGCTGCTCGGTGAGTCGCTACTGAAGGCGGTCGACGTTTTGGTTTGTACGGCTTGTACTGCGCCAACCTGGTTTCCGTTTGTCGAACGGACAGATTTTCCGAGAGCACCTGATTCAGAAACACCTGTTGGCGATCCTTTGATTTTACAGAGGCCAGTACCCGGGCATGTCCGACCGTAATGTCACCCTGGCGAAGTGCCTGGCGCGCTGGTTCACCGAGATCGATGAGTCGTCGCGCCTGGGCAATCTGATGGCGCGGTCGCTGCAACAGTGAACCGATGGCTTTATCGGTGTACCCCTTCGACTTGAAAGTCTGGACCGCTACGCTATCCGCGAGGGGATCGACCTGCCCTGCCCTGTTGAGCTCGACCTGGATCGCCAGCGCTGTGGCCGTGTCATCCAGATCATTCAACATATAGACGGGCACATCCAGTAACCCTAACTCCCGGGCGATCCGCCAGAGCCCCTCCCCTGTCACCAGCTCGTAGCAACGCGGTTGCGCTGCAGACCGACGCACCACCAACGGCGAAATCATTCCCGCCTCGGACACCAACTGATAAAGATTGGGGTCGATCGTTACGCTGGCCCCTTCCGGGCGCAGCGGGGATAGGTGGATTTGCTCCAACCCGACGGTAAGGAGTCTCTCGATCGGCATACGTATAGTGTACCACGTGGTACAAAGAACGCGAGAGGGCGCTTTCCCTGGCGTCCGTTGACGTACGAGGGCGGTAAAAATTAAGTGTGATTCAAGCCCATAAGAAGAATAATATTTACATTATTATCAATAAGATAACTGTAGTTTTGTCAATTGACAAAACTACACCCAGTGCTCGTTCAGCGCCTCGGTGCAGAGCTGCTGGACCTCGGCTTTATCCGCTCCGCTACCGGGCAGAACTCTGAGGGTGAGCCCTGTCTTTCCACCCTGTTTTACTTCCAGGGCAGGCTTGCCGGACCCCTTTGCGGCATAGGTTTTCAGTGCCGGTTTCTTTGATTTTGTGTTGCCCCTGGCGGCTTCTTTAAGTGAGCGGATCACTTCCTTTCCATCGGGTCCTGTCTTGCCGGCGGCGCTCGCGCTTTTTTGCTTGTCGGCGAGCTGCCCTGCCCGCTTCAATACCCGTTCACACACTGCGCGCTCACTGGCTTTTTTTGCGAGCAGCGGTTTCAGGACTTTCGCATGATGACTGTTGATGTGGGTGACATCCGCGTAGGCATTGATGATGATATCCGGCAATTCGGCAAGGTCCAGGAACCGGGACAGCCATGACACGCTCACCTCCAACCGTGCCGCCATCCGGCTCAGTACGCCGTCGTAGTAATTGGCCAGCGCTACCTTGTAATCGATGGATCGCTCGTAATCGCTGATGTCTTCGCGGTCGCGATTCTCAACGTCCGATAACCGAAACGCCTCTTCGTCAGAGAGGTCGCGGACATCGATGAGAAATTTGTAGTCGTAGTGCTGGCGCTTTAAGTAGACGATGCTCCAGTGCCTGCGCGCGCCGCAAATCACCTCAAAATCGTAGTCCGGGTCGTCTTTCAGGCGGCGGACCACGGCGGGGAATTCCTGGCCACCCTGGGCCTTGATGCCTTCGATCAGGTCATGGCACCGCGTTTCATTCAATAACTCATAGCGCCGATTGTGGTGTTCCCACATTTTGCACCGCTCCGGATCGATCCGACGCAGGGTTTTGTGGACAGTCTCATCGCGGCCAAGCTCTTTCGCCTGCCCTACCCGCTTGCCAAGATGGTTCGGCTTCTCGGTACCCTTCACGGCCCCCGTTTCACCCCCTGGCTGCACCTCTGGCTGTGCGCCGATATCACTAAACAATGCCCTGTTCTTTCGCATGTGGTCTCTCCTTTACACCCGGCCTTCGTTGCGCAATGCATCCCGGTGACTGGGCCAGGATTTACGAATAAGGAACTCAATTTCGCTATTCACGGCCTTGAGGTACGCCTTGCAACGCCGATGCACGTCGCGGGACGTAATCGGTGCATCCAGTTCGTACACCGTCATCAGGCGCGCCGTTGCATTATCAATCTCGGCAGAGTTCTTCATGGTCGCATTCAGCCTGGCCGTCCCGTAGACGTCAGACATCATGTCGCTAATGGCCGCATGCGCCGATTTCGACTCATCCAGCGCATTCACAACGACCTTGAGGAACTTGAAACGCGGCTCGGCGAGTCCTGCAGCCATGAACTGTTCATAGGTATCCCGGAGCATCTTGAAAAACTGCGCCGTCGAGGCAAAATCCGTTGCGCTGGGCCGCGTGGGCACAATCATCGCGTTGGCGGCGTTGAGTACGCTGAGGCTGATCATCCCAAGCGCCGGCGGTGGATCAATCAGAATCACGTCAAATTGATCCTCGATGCTCTGTATTCCGCGCCGCAGCATGAGCAAGGCGTCCAGCGCGTCGTTGCTATCGGCGCGCGCAATATAGCCTGCCAGCGAGTATTCCAGACCGTAGAGTTCCAGGTTCGCCGGGATCAGTTTCAGTTGATCCCAATGGGTGTCATGCAGCGCATAGTCGAGTGAATTTTTTTCACCATCCATATACGAAAATATGGTCTCATCCAGCGCGACATCTGCGTCGGGGTTGTATCCAAACAAGGTCGTCGTGGTCGCCTGTGAGTCGGTGTCGATCACGCAGACGCGGTACCCCTGTATGGCCAGATATTGGGCCAGGTGCACCGTAAACGTGGATTTACCGACCCCCCCTTTGAACGACTGCAACGCCAATATGATCGCTTCGTCCGTTTGTGTGTTTCGAAACGGCGTAGTCCCAAAGTAGCGGCGCATTTCGTTGAGGTTGCTGAGCGTATAGCCGATCCGACGCCCTTTTTCGTTCACGTCTGGCGAAGAAATTTTGCCTTGTTTTTCCGCCGTCCGGATCGCGGTGGAGGATCGTCCGACCAGGTCTGCCGCCTGGCTGATAGAAAATCGCACGGCCAGTGATCGGTCTTTTGATTTGAACTCCGATTGCAGGTAGGCGATGATCTCATCGGATTTTCGGGCGATTTCGGCAATGTCGCTGAGCCCGATGGTTTGCGCCGTACTGACAGTTTGCACCGTTTCGTCAGTAGGAAGGGATGTTGCTAAACTCTCAGCCATGTCGTCATCCTTTGCGAACTGTTTACTATAGATTGTGACTTTGCATTATATATAGAAAATACGCAAAGTTTGCAAAGATAATAATCACATGCTACTGTTTTTTTCCCAAGGACATCACGTGTGGCACTTGGGTGTGGAAATCAACGGCGTAAACCGAATCAATGCGCACGATCCGCGTGAACGTCACGCGGTCGCTGCACGCTCTGCCCGGGTTCATTCAGTCCGACGCCCGCGATCGAACCTGATCGAAACCGTCCAGACACGGGGTGACTCCCGACAAACACGCCGATCAAATGTGTGGCGCGCGCCTATCACTGACGCGAGAGAAGGGGGGCACCATGGCTGACGCACTGAGCGCTTCCCTGGACCGGTTGACTAAAAACGCAGAACTGGCCCGCGCACGTAAAGAGAAGGTTAAAAAACGGGTGGCTGCCAAAAATGAATCACCGCGTCCAGAACGGATCGGGGTGCGCGGCCGGTCGTCCGGCGCGGTTATTGCCGATGCGCAAATATCGCTGTTTAAACTGGAAAGGGAAGGGCGGTTCACCTCCTACCCGATTGACGCCCAGTCTGAATTCCCCACCTTTCTGACACGCTTACCGATCTTTGTCCCTGGACAACAAGCCAAACAAAAAGCGTTGCTTGATGAAGATAACGCGTTACCGTTTTCCTGCAGCTGGGGGCAGGGCAGACGACACGGTCCCTTGATGACGATTTACGATGAAGATACGTTAATCGCGATCGGGAAACTTCGGCAAAAATGCCTCGCCGGAAAGCCACACAAATTTCCGGTGGCATTATCACAACTGTCGGCGCCGACCGATAACGACAATGTGCACGTCCATGTTGCTCAGTTTATGTTGACCGATATTCATCGCATCTGTGGAACAAGTTCAGGTGGCACCAACGACAGGAAACGGCTGAACTCGATCAAGAAGCTGGCGGCGACCAGTATCGAGTTCGATACCAAGACCGCCGGCAAATTTGTCGGGCAAGGCACCAACGTGAAATTGCTCGATGTGCTCTGGCAAGAGTACGAGAAAAATGCCATTTTGTATGTGCAGTTCACGCCCGTCGTTGCTGCCTGGTTCGAGTCCGAGTACACCTATATCAACTGGGAGCTCCGCCGCAAACTCTCTGATACCGGCAAGGCGCATCACCGCTTCCTGTCCGGGCAACGCAAGCACTACAAGATCGGCACCAAACTCATGATGAGGGCGATCGGTTACGTCCGCCCGTATAAAAAGTACATGTTGGAATTGAGAGCCGACATGGAACAACTGAGGGATGAAGGCTGGATCGAAAAATGGGAAATCACGGGTAATAACCGGAGCACACCCCAGATACTCGAGATCTGGCGTAGCTAACGCGGCGGTAATTTTTGGACCCAACTCGCGGCATTCTTTATAAATCGCACTACTAATTCAGTAAATACAATAAGATAACGTTCTTACACCGGCCGGCGGCCTACGCGTTCGTAGCGCCTGTTTTCACGTATTTAAGGTGAATAGAGGGCCGTAAACAGGTCTTAGCAGTGTATCGTTTCGATGCCTGGGCCGCCTACCACGCGTGTATTGATCTCTGATTAGCACCACCCAGTTAGCCTTTACAGTATAATAAACAATAGGTTATCTGTTTATGCGGGGCCGCATACGAAAAGGGGAGTACGGTAATTCCTGGACCGAATGCCGCTGCCATCAGGGAAAAGTGCCGTAATTATTGGACCCAAACAACTGTGACCAGGGCATCGTTTCCGGTACGGTAAATTTCGGACCCATTCGATCGCGGCCAGAGGAGGAGGGGAGTTGTTTTGTCCACAGGATAGGGTAATTCCTGGACCCGGCACCGGTACACAATGGACCGATCCCCGTATATGTTGGACCCGGCACAGTGCATTTTCGGACCGGGGACGGGTACAACTCGGACCCGGCAGAGGTAATTTTTGGACCCAAGCCTTGATGGACTGCCCGTAACAGACTGATTACAATCACACATTCATGCAAACGTCTGTACCGTAGTATTTCTTATAGTCCTGTTTTTAGTTCTTTATATAATCCTTTGTAGTAAGTCCCCGCGAAGTACGAACGCGGCTTAAAACATTTTTTCATTCTTTCCCCACTAAAACCTTCTCTGATCAGAAAACTGTATCCAAATAATAAAGACGCATAGCAGGCAAGTGGTATGTATCTCCTTTGTTCGTCGCCGGCACATCCTGCATAGGCAGATCTTTACACGGTAGGGGAGGGGAGTACTGTTGTTTATTAACCAGGGCGGCTGCAGAATACCACCGCACCTGGAGAACGATATTTAACCTGTATCCGGAAAAACAATCAGGTTGTTACCGCTGACAGGTGTATTTTAGAATGCCCCGACTATCTTTCTTTTCTTACTTGTACACCGCCTGGGAATTAAGATTCTTGATGATCTGTAAGCCCAACGCTCTCTGAGCCTCTACCAATTTCGGCGAACATACGTTGCCTGGAGTTTGGTCTTCCAATACCCGAACCACTTTTAGAGTATTACCTTCCACTTTATAGGTTGCCGTGTATTTTATGTAGGCGCCCTCTATGGCCATATCTTCGGGTTTCGCTAGCAGTTCCATATCGTGTGGCAGCACGTAACTGTATTCCTCCACCGATTTTCCACCGGAACAGGCAGTATCGACGTCTTCTACTGGCTCAACCATGGATGTGATGTAATCCTGGATGGGGGCATCACTTGGCAAAAGGGGTCCAATCCGAAACGCACCGGCTCCAGGACGGTGAATGAAGCTTTTCTTTTCAAACGTAACCTTCATTCCATAGGGGCCGTGCAGCGGGCTTGGATCGTCCTTTTCAATGGAACCGCTACCAAGGTAGCCCTCGCTACGAAACACTTTCTCGAGCCACTTCTCTTCCTGGTCCGCAGTAATATGACGGAATCCCTTCCGTGTGTTAGCAGCCGACATCCCGTCCAAATTCAGTTCAATCTCGCCCGTTGCCGAGCCATCCGACACGATGTTTACGACCGATTTCATCCTCTGTTGGTGCACAGCAGGAGACGTAGCAGGGGTCTTCATGTTTTCCTGATACCCATCGACTAACAGCACTGGCTTGTCTGAAACCGAAAAGGGTAGCAAGCCAAAGGGAGTATCCGTGCTGGTTGAATCCACAAAGAGGTCATAGTCCGGCAGATAATTAATGACATGGTTAACGGAACTGACCATAGGCACCTTTTGGAGCTTATAGACACGACCGGAATTCACCAGTGCCTGGGTGCTCAGGATACCTTTGGCTGACAGTAAGGCCTGGAGCACTGTCGCGTGGTCCTTGCAATCCCCCATGCGGTTATCGAGTATAAAGAAAATATCGTGAGGCACGACTGCACCGACGCCGATGCAATTACCCGCGTAACTGATTTTGGTAGCGACCCATTCATAGAGAAGCCGAGCCTGTTCGCGTGTATCAGTTTCATCGCCCACAATCTCTGCGGCAAGCTTGGATACGCGTTCAGTGACTTCAGCTTTGGGCGTTGCCCTTAAACCATAGGTCTCCGCTATCTGCTGATACGACTCGAAGGTGGAAAAGGCGAAACCGGGTTCAGACTCGCTGTCCCAGACGGAATAATCCTGCCGCTCATTTTTCTTTGGATCACTGTTCTTGAAGCGCCATTCCAGGATCCTTCGACCATTCTTAGTGGTTACCTTTTCTGTCATCTGTCGCGTTTGATAATGCGCCCTCAACGATTCCGGCACATCCAGACGGATGTAAACGTCATCGTAGGCTTGCGCACGACTAAACCATGAACTAGCGGAAAACTGCCCAGGAAACATGGGTTCCGTTTGTGTGAGCTGGTAATAAAATACAACGGTATCTCCTACTTCTACCTCGGGAAATACCACCGTTAACGTCGTGCGATCTGAAAACACCGGAGCATTTTCTTTGGCCCCCTTATTTATTCTCACCTGGAAATTGGTCTTCGGTGCATCAATGCGTCGACCATCTTGTTTTAAGGTATAGGCCTCCAGTACCTCAGCGTGTTGTATGCTGGTGCTGAAACTGATTGTCGTTTTTTTAATCCTTTTGATGGCGCGCTCCTTAAGTACCTTCTTTGCCACCTCAATCCGTTGGACATGTGTCAAATCATCGTTCACTGTTTGATCGATATGGTAGCGCACGTAGCGCATATTCAAATCGGCAGGCTCGCTGTCATCGGCCATCACTAGTGCCGGCAACGTCACCAACAGCAGCACTGATACTATGCCAAGCAGGTTCCGGTCATCTTTGCACATCAGATCTCTCAGGTTGGTCATTGCACTCACCGCTATAGGTTAGAACAGGGTCTTTGGTCATGCCGCGCAGGCTTTTGGCCGCCGATCAGGTGTTCCATTACCGGCATTCGTAGCATATCGGCGCCAGGATAAGGGCCTTTAACCAGGCGTGTTGTCAATATACGGCAGGTAGAATAAATAGACGGGTCGCTTTGTTGTTCTGAAGAAAAAGGGGGCTTCCAAGGATTCACAGAATGCCCATCCCTTCGGGGCGCATGCCCTTCATCTTGCCGCAACCGGACTTCCCTCAGGCGGGAATCAACGGTTCCTGCGCCACCCCAATCCGGGTGACGACACTTTCTGCTTAATCATTCTCAACCTTGCTGATACGACTGCGTTCCCAAGGTATGTCCGCAATGGCTCCAGAGGGCTGCACTCAGAACGGCGCAACATCCTGGACCGCCGGCAGTGTGGCCGCAAGACCACGGCAAGGCTGTGCGGCGCCCCCGTGTCCTCGTTGCACTGCGGGCCGCGCCAGGGCTGCACAGCGTCTTGCAGCCACCCGCTTCGACGGTCTGCTCGGATAGCGCAAATCGTGCAACCCACTCTCAGGAGCAACTATCATGAGCGAAAACACCAAAACACCAGACTTGATTGTTTACAGCGTTATCGAAGGCAAGAAAGATCAAAGTTACTGGACGCGGCTGGGTGCAGCGTGGGCCAACAGCAAAGGCGGGTTCAACATTAAGCTGAACGCTTTTCCGCTAAGCGGTGAGCTGGTCTTGCTTCCGCCGAAAGACGAATAATCGTCACCTTCAGGTCAGCGGCTTCGGTCGCTGGCCTTTTTTTATGTCTGTACGCATTTCACGCCTTTGATAGGTGTTGTTAACAAATTGTCTCCGTCCGTGGATGTATTCGTGGCACACAGTAGCCGTTGCCCGGTCGCCATCAAGGTCTACTCGCGATGCTGTGTTCCACCTGGACAGTGCCCGGTTTACAGCTTTGATCTTCGCCACCATCCACACAGCGGAGACAACAAAGATGACAACACGATCCAGGAAAATGGCAAAGCGAACCAGAAGCACGGCAAGCCTGCAGATCCACGAAGACGATGCCATTATCACCGAAGCGATGAACATCCTTGAAAGCCGGGCAACCTACCGAACACAGACACTCGGTTCACCAGACGATCTCAAACGTTACGTCAGGCTACGATTGAATGGCCTCGAACACGAAGTCTTTACCTGTATCTACCTCGATACACGACATCGCATCATTGCCTGCGAGGAACTGTTCAGAGGCACCATCGACGGCTGCAGCGTACATCCTCGCGAAGTGGCCAAAGCCGCATTAGCACATAACGCCAGCGCGGTGATATT
Organism: uncultured Rhodanobacteraceae bacterium; assembly: GCA_913053815.1. GTDB lineage: Bacteria > Pseudomonadota > Gammaproteobacteria > Xanthomonadales > Rhodanobacteraceae > Metallibacterium. The sequence continues at coordinate 144 of CAJXGK010000053.1, read as the reverse complement.
CACACACAATCACTTCCGGAGGTCGCAGAGTCCAGCGATGCTGACAGGCGCATTACCCGCAGATTGAAAGACGCGTTGTCCTTGCTGGGTATTCGGGTACTGGATCACCTGGTGGTCGGCGATCGCGACATTGTCAGCTTTGCG
>CAJXGK010000052.1 GCA_913053815.1 uncultured Rhodanobacteraceae bacterium | reverse complement strand
CAGACGTTTGCGGGCGCAAGGCCGCATGCCTCTGGCCACGGCAACCCAACTGCCAAAAAAGGCGGTCCAGCACCTGGGGCTGGTCTGTCTGGCTTTGTTCGGACTTTCCATTTCATTTTCAATCCTGGCAAATGTCACCATCATCACCGGTGTCATGCTCACCGCTCCCCTCCCTCATCGGCCGCCGTAGATACCTCGTTTTTATCAAGATAGCGATAAGTTCGCACCGTTCCTTCAAGCACCAGCTGCCCACCAGGGGGGATCCCCTTGCTGGTAACCTGCAGTGGCTTCAACGATACATTGTGCATGGTGAGAATCACCACGCGCGGCAACGAAGCCACCCGGCTGATGAATGTACCAAACTGATTGTAGGTGCCAATCATCCGAATCTCGATGGGTTTCACTGCGTAGAACTCTTTGAGACTTTCGGGTCCCGGCTTGAACAGGTCAACCTGCAAACCGGCTGACAAGGCCGCTTGGGAAATATCCACCAATAACTGTGGCATCTCAGTCTTACTGGGTAGTTGCCGCAGCATTTGCCGCAGCATGTCTTGCATCTGTTCAAGCTGCTTGGTCAAGCCCGCCAAGTTCACCGCTTTAGCTTGCTTGACTACAAATTGATGCTTAAATTGAGTCTCTCTGCCGGCCAGGTTACTGAGCTGATCCTGCTGATTACTAATCTGGAACCACCAACCGAAGAATAGAATCAATATAAACAGCAACACCGTAAAAGTGGACTTGACGGTGTTCGGCCAGCCCCCGATATTATTACGATCCAGATTACGAAAGTCCTCCAGGAAGCTCATCGGTGGTGACCTCCCCGAGTCATGGACTCAGCCACCTGGGCCACAGGGTTAAACGCTGTTTTCTTGCTACTCGTGTGAGCCGCAGAGCGGCTCATCTGAGCTGGACCCGCCACCATCCGCATGGTTGCTCGCTGCGTTGTGGTACTGGATGCGGCGGCCGGATGGGACTCAGGCATACCCAGCTTGACTGTCAAGGCAAATTGATAGGGCATGCGCGATTCACCTGAAACGTTCTCCGTCTTCTTCAGATCCACAGGACCCATCCAGGGCGACGTTGCCAAATTGCGCATATAGGTCGCTACGGCAGCATCGGATTGCGCCACTCCTTGCAGAGTCATACTCTGGCCTTGTTGCTGCATGGTGGTCAGGCGAATAGATGGCGGCGTGCGTTTAACCAGTTCATCGAATAGATGCACCATTTGCGCTCGACTTGATTGCAATTTCTCAATAATCTTTTTGCGTGCCAATAGGCGCTGCCGAACCTTGTCAAGGTTCTTGATCTGCGCAATTTTGGTATCTAGCTGATGGATCTGTGTTTGCATGTAGGCGTTGCGCTCGTTCTGATAGTCGATGCGGAGGCCCATCCACATTGACCACCCGATCACCACCACCAAAGCCACCATTGCCGCGGCGATCAACTGCATGTAGAACCCACGCTCACGTTGTTTGCGCCGTTCGATACGCCACGGGAGTAGATTGACCCGGGGCATCTCAGTCGAAGCTCCTCAAGGCGAGCCCACAGGTGACCATCAGCGCCGGCGCATCCTGGGCCAGAGCCTGTGGGGATACCTTGGACGCCAAGGCCATGCCGGCTAGGGGATTGGCTACACAACAGGATACGCCAAGCTGCTCTTCAATCATTTCGCTTAGACCGTTGATCACCGCGCTGCCCCCGGCCAACACGATCTGCTCGACTCGGCTGTGTTCGCTGCCCGCATAAAAGAATTGCAGCAGTCGGTCGATCTGTTGTACCACGGTTTCCTTGAAGGGTTCGAGTACTTCGATTGCATACGACTCAGGCAGTCCGCCCTGGCGCTGGGCCAGTCCCGCTTCCTCATAGGACAGTCCATAGCGACTTATGATCTCGTCGGTTAACTGCTTGCCGCCAAATACCTGTTCACGCGAGTAAATCGAGCGCTGTTGCCACAACACGCTGAGCGTGGTCATGGCCGCCCCGATGTCCACCAACGCCACCACGGCATCGCGACTGATGGAAAGCTGATCAGCAATCAGGGCGAAAGCATTCTCGACGGCGAAGGCCTCGATATCAATAACCTTGGCGACAAGACCCCCCATATCCAGCGCGGCAACGCGCATATCAACATTCTCGGTACGTGAGGCCGCGAGGATCACGTTGATCATTTCCGGATTATCCTTGACCAAACCAAGTACTTCGAAATCGAGGCTGACCTCGTCGATGGGATAAGGAATGTACTGATTGGCTTCTGCTTGGACTTGGCTTTCCAGATCACCCTCGTCCAGATCGGCCGGCATGGTGATGATCTTGGTCATCACCGCCGACCCAGCCACTGCGGCCACCGCCGTCTTGATCTTGGCCCCTGAACGCACCCAAGCACGCCGGATTGCTTCACCGACGGCCTCAACCTCGACCAAGTTCTTCTCAACTACCGCATTGGGCGGCAGCGGCTCGATAGCATAATGCTCGACCCGATAGCGAGCCCCTACTTGGCCAAGCTGAAGCAGCTTGACAGCGGTTGAGCTGATATCGACGCCTAACAATGGAATAGACTTGGGGGTGAAAAAACCCACAGAATTCTCCCCTTCCTTCACACTCTTACAAGCGAAACATGTTTAATCGCATTAGATCCTAAAGTTAACGCCTTGGCAACACCAGATATTGAAGGGTTGAACATCAAAACGTGTCGAGGGTCGAAGTTTTTGATTCCGGGTAAGCTTTGCGAACCTGCGACAAGTCCCATTGCCCTCCTATACTGGCGTCGTTTGTATGCTATCCGTATTACGGACACAATCTGTCACAATTATGCCTAAATTTTTGCGCTTGCTTCGTTATCTCGTCCTACTGGGTATTCTGGGTGTGATCCTGATGGCATCCGGACTCGGTATCGCTTACTGGGTACTCTCTCCTCGCCTACCTGCCGTGGGCAAACTGCACAGCGTACAGATGCAGGTACCGCTCCGGGTTCTGTCGGCCGATGGTAAGCTTATTGCTACTTTTGGAGAGACCCGGAGAATTCCGGTGGTTCTCGGTCAGGTACCGCTGCAATTGCGTGAAGCGTTTCTCGCCGCTGAAGATTCCGGTTTTTACCACCATGGTGGTATCGACTACCTCAGCACTCTGCGGGCCGCCGTAGAAGTTGTGATCCATGGGGGAAGAAAGGTACAGGGTGGCAGCACGATTACCCAGCAAGTGGCACGTAATTTCTTCCTCAGCCCCGAGAAAAGCTACACACGCAAGATCATGGAATGGTTTCTGGCCTACCGGATCGAGCATGCTCTGAGTAAGAATGAGATTCTGCAGCTCTACCTCAACAAGATCTTCCTCGGCCATCATTCCTATGGTGTCGCCGCGGCCGCCCAGTACTACTACGGCAAAACTCTGGGGCAGCTCAGCCTGGCCGAGTGCGCCATGCTTGGGGGTCTGCCTCAGGCACCTTCGGCCGCCAATCCAGTTACCAATCCAAAGCGGGCCCTGGAACGTCGTAACTATGTGTTGAACCGCATGCAGGCTAACGGGTTCATTACCCAAGCTGAGTACCAGCAAGCACTCCAGACCCCGGAAGATGCCGCCCCCCATGAAGCACCGATCCAGGTTCATGCTCCCTACGTTGCGGAGATGGCCCGTCTCGCCGTCATCGACAAGCTCGGCGCCAAAGCCCTGACCGATGGCTATATTGTTTACACCACTCTGAATAGCCAGGATCAGAACAGCGCCGATAACGCCGTTCGTAAGGGACTGCTGGCCTATGCCTATCGACATGGCTGGCACGGGCCGGAAGGTCGTGTTCGGCTACAGGAAAATGCCGATCAAGCCACCCTCGACCACGCTCTGTCCGGTCTCTATCCCGTTGCCGGACTGATTCCAGGTATCGTTACCCAAAGCGATACCCACAGTGCCCATGTGTATCTTCAGAACGGACAAACTGTGGTCCTGGCCCTGCAGTCAGTCATCTGGGCCAAGCGTTATATCAATGAGAATCGCACCGGCCCAACCCCCAGAACGGTGAATCAGGTGCTCAAGCGCGGTGATATTGTGCGCATCGATCTTGACGATCAAGGCCACTGGCAACTTACTGAACTGCCCAAGGCCCAGGCGGCGCTGTTATCCATGAACCCGGATGATGGCGCTATTCGCGCCTTGGTCGGTGGTTTCAGCTATCGACTCAGTCAATTCAACCGGGCTACGCAGATGGCCCGTCAGCCCGGTTCAAGCTTCAAACCGTTCCTGTACTCCGCAGCCTTCCAGCGTGGTTTTACCCCAGCTTCAGTGGTCAACGATGCGCCGCTGATCTTCAATGACCCCGCCGCCAAGAAAGGGGTCTGGACCCCCACCAATGATAACGAAAAATTCCAGGGGCCAACGCGCCTGCGGGTCGCCTTGGCCCAGTCCAAGAACCTGGTAACCATACGCTTGGTTAATGCCATCGGTGTTGGCTATGCCCGCCGTTATGCGATGCGTTTTGGTTTTCGTGCCGATGCTCTGCCCGATAATCTATCCATCGCCCTCGGAACCGCATCGGTTTCACCATTGCAAATGGCCCGAGGCTATGCAGTGTTTGCCAACGGTGGATATCTGATCGACCCGTATTTTATCAAACGTATCGTCAATCGCGATGGCCAGACCATCTATATTGCCCATCCATGGTTAGCCTGCAATGACTGTCCCCAACGCCTGGCAGCGGACACGGCGGCATCTGGACCATCACCCACTTCGGCTGCCGTTTCCAAATCAGGCCCCACGGGTTATCGGACCCCGCAATGATTATCTGATCACTTCGCTGATGCAGTCGGTGATACGCAGTGGCACGGGAACTGCGGCACTGGTGCTGAAGCGTACGGATTTGTCAGGCAAAACCGGAACGACCAACGATTACCGGGATGGCTGGTTCGGTGGCTTCAATGCGGGATTGGTCACCACCGTATGGATGGGCTTTGACAATTATACCTCACTGGGACATGCTGACGGCCACCCTGAATTTGGTGCCTATGTGGCGCTTCCAATCTGGATCAACTACATGCACACGGCCCTGGCCGGGAAGCCTGAAAATGGCGTCGCCATGCCGCCTGGCATCGTGACGGGGTTGATCGACAGACAGACCGGATTGCCCGCTTCACCTGCGGATCCGCTGGCCATACGCGAGATCTTCCGGGTTGAAGATTGGGAAAAGCTCAAGGCCCAATCACCGCCGCCCAAGAAACCCGGCCAGAAAAAATCCTACGACGTCTTCTGATACCGCAGTCTTCGCACGTGCACCGATCGCTGTAGCAGTACGTCAGTAACCTATGCGGCAACGGCTCGCTCCAGAGGCAGCTCGGCTGATCAGTGCACTAGTGGGGATACACGATTTCCACCACGCCGCCTACTAAACTACCCAGTATCATCGTGCTGCCACAAGATGGTCTGTGCGAGTCGTCACGGGGCCGGATTAGCCATCGGCTACTACGACGCGCTACCTTACACACAAGGTAAGAATTGCTGAAAAGTGTGGGGGTGCCTTGAAATATGCGGATGGGTTGGCCTGGCTACCGCGTGTCGTGAAATACCCCGGCATGGTATACCGGGGTATTTCACGCAGCAGTAACTATCGAAAGTCCACGGTCCGATCAACGCAGTTCGATTGGAGTATAGGCCCGCCGTACCGATCCAGTATAGATCTGCCGAGGGCGGCCAATACGTGCTCCCGGGGTCTCGTGGTGTTCGATCCAATGAGCAATCCAGCCTGCTGTCCGGGCAATCGAGAACATAACTGTGAACATGTTGGCGGGGATATTGAGTGCCTTGTAGATGATGCCGGAATAGAAATCGACATTCGGATACAACTTGCGCTCAATGAAATATTCGTCGTTGAGGGCCACCTCTTCGAGTTTCATGGCCACATTAAGCAACGGATCATCTACCCCTAGCTCGCCCAGTACCTGGTGACACATGTCTCGTAAAATCTTGGCACGGGGATCGAAATTCTTGTAAACGCGGTGACCAAAGCCCATCAATCGGAAGCCCGACTCCTTATCCTTAGCTCTGGCGACGGCCTTACTCACGTTGGCTGGATCACCGATTTCTTCCAGCATTTTTAGAACCGCTTCATTGGCACCGCCATGTGCCGGACCCCATAATGCGGCGATCCCTGCAGCAATCGAGGCATAGGGATTGGCCCCGGTGGAACCCACCAAGCGAACGGTTGAGGTGGATGCGTTCTGCTCATGATCGGCATGCAAGATAAACAGCAATTCAAGCGCCTTCGTAGCAATGGGGTTAAGTTCCAGCGGCTCACTCGGTACCTCATACATCATGTGCAGGAAGCGGGTGCAATAGTCCAGATTATTATGAGGAAAGCGCATCGGCCAGCCGATTGAATAGCGATAGCAGGCTGCGGCGATAGTCGGCATCTTGGCAATCAAGCGGATGGCGGCCAGACGCCTGGCGTCCGGATCTTCGATATTGATCTCGTCATGATAAAACGCTGAAAGGGAGGCGATCGATGCACTCAGCATGGCCATGGGATGTGCATCGTAGTGAAAGCCACGCAGAAAATGCCGCATCGAGTCATGGATCATGGTATGGCGCCCCACTTCAGTCTCGAATATCTCAAGTTCCGACACCGACGGCAGGTTGCCGTGCAGCAAAAGATAGGCAACCTCAAGAAAGCTTGACTGTTTTGCCAACTCTTCGATCGGATAACCGCGGTACATCAGCACCCCGGCTTCGCCATCAATATAGGTGATCGCACTGCGGCAGCTGGCGGTCGAAACAAAGCCAGGATCGTAGGTAAAATTCCCCGTCTCTTTGTACAGGCGACCAATGTCAATCGCAGTAGGGCCGATACTGCCCCGGATCAATGGCAATTCAACCGATTCATGGGTCGTTTCGTTGACGAGCTTGAAGGATGTTTCGGACACGACAATCTCCTTAAAATCTGGCGCTGGAACGCGCGAGCGGTACACGGGTACCGGGGAGGGGGAGAGGGAGGCTAATCAGGTTCAACCACGGGGCCGACAACCCTGCTGCGCAAGTTTGAAACCTGCTTTTGCCTGGAGCCTGTCAAGCTTAGGGGATCGAACGAGGTCGGTGAGAAATCGGGGTGGGTTCTTGGGTCTATCAAAGCGAATAAAGGCTCTATGTAACGGTCAAGGCCGAAAACAAGAGCCGACTTCTCACTGCCAATATAGATTCTTCCTAAATCCGTCAGGCGCCTGGGTGAATTATCGCACATTCTTACCAGCAAAACGCCGACTCGAGGCCGGCATTTTGCATATTCAGTCATCACCAATGCAACTCAGGCTTTGTCCAATCCCTTGGCAGACCCGGCATAGCGGCGCCGGAACTTATCCACCCGACCACCGGCATCAATAATTTTGTGCTTGCCGGTATAGAACGGATGTGACGCCGAGGACACTTCTACCTTGATCAACGGGTATTCCTTACCGTCTTCCCAGGTAATAGTCTCTTGACTGGTCAAGGTTGAACGGGTCAAAAAAGCAAAGTCGGCGTTACCGTCCTGGAACACGACCTCGTGGTATTCGGGATGGATATCGGGCTTCATGACAGTGCGGCCGTTAGAACAGTGAGCTACGTATTTTGCCTTGTCGGCCCATTGGATGCAAGCTTGTTTGTTTGCTCGTCTACTGACTCACAGTAAGGTATTGGGAAGGTTACCCATCCCACCGCCCCCACGTTAGGTTCAGTGCGAACAAAAGTGCGATACCCACGACATTCCTATTGGGGCGGTGATGAGACAACCCGCTACTACCCCTTTACAAAGGGCGTGTTCTTTACTCTCGTTCACCGGAAAGAAGCCAGCCAATAGGGGGAACAGCCGGAGTTCGCGTCTTACGGGGCGTTCGGGCCTACGAGCATTCAACGGCGGTCCTTCCCGGGGGGCTGTCCAGCCCCCGATAGGCTGTTAGAGTAATTTCGAATAGGCACCGGAGTTGTCGATGCGAATCGCCGCCGTGCTTGCCCTTCTTACCTATTGGGGTGGGTGTGCTGCTGTGAACCCCACCCCGGCACCGGCAACGATACAAATTCGGCTTCTTTCAGGCCGAGCCGGCGTGCTCCGGGTTGAAGTACATATAACCCCCTTGCAGTATCTGCACACCGCTACCCTACGGCTGCGCGCCAACGGTTGGCGGGTTCAACCCAACCACTACACTTTAAGGGCCTTGCAACCACCCACCTATTCACCCCGCAACGACCCTGGTGGCCCTTATGGACGCCCCCGCAGTATCCTTCGCACTTTCTTACTCGAACCCCTTGCGCATGCTGCCGCTGGCAGCGCAATGCTTGAACTGCAGACTCCCGATGGAAGCATTCATAAAATTATCGCTTTAAACCACCACTGAAACGATCTCAAGGAGGATGAACCTGTGAATTCACGACTGCTCAGATATCTCGCTTTGACTGTAGATTGCCTGCTCGGCATATCCAGCGCCTCTGCGGCCATGGCCCCAGCACAACCAGCCTGAACCTCCGCAATCCAGCGACGGGCCGCCATGTACCACGATCTGTCCCGGCTCGGCTCCAATGGCCAAGTCGATGTTCAGCCTCTGATTCGGGCTCTGGCACAACGCCAGACCATGCTGCGCGCATCCAGTCCGGTGCCAATCAGTTGGACTTTTTATGGTCCGAGTAACATCAGTGGGCGAGTCAATGCCATCCTTACCGATCCTGCGCAACCCCAACATCTCATTGCCGGTACTGCGGGAGGAGGGCTGTTTGTAAGCACTGACGGTGGCGGCCATTGGCAAAACATCAATAATTTTCTAGCCAGTCTGGCTGTTTCCTCACTTGCCCGTGCCTCCAATGGCACCCTGTATGCCGGAACCGGTGATCAGTTCAATGAACCACGCCGTGGTGTTGGGATCCTGAGTTCCAGTGTTGGGGGGGGTAATCTGGAAGCCTCTGGCCGCCACTAACCCTGCCAACAACCGTGACTGGTTTTACGTCAACCATATTGCCATCAACTCCAACGGCACCATGCTGGTGGCCACCGGAGTCCCTGGCTACAAACCGGAATGGGGGGCGATTTATCGCAGCACCGATGGGGGTCAAACCTTTACCTCGGTGACCAAGGGCGCCAGTCTGGATGTGGTCTTCGATCCGAACAATGCTAATGATGCCGTCGCCGAGTTCGAAAACGGCAAGGTCATGGTTTCCACCAATGCCGGCAGTACCTGGAAAGGCCCGGTTACGGTAGTAAGTGGTGGTGGCCGAATCACCCTGAGCTTTGCCCACGATACTCAGCACAAGGGTTGGATTTATGCCCTGGTCGACAATGCCCCGAGTTCGAGTTCTACGACCCGCCCCAGCGGTGAGATATACGTATCGAAAAATGCTGGCCAGACTTGGACCCAGGTCAGTCAGGCCAGCACCACTGCGCTACTGTGTGCGGGTACTGGTAGCAATCAGGGGTGTCAGGGTGATTATGACAACACGCTCTGGGTCGACCCGAGCAATGCCTTGCAGTTGGTCGCCGGGGGTATCGATGTTTTTCGTTCCATCGATAGAGGGGCAAGCTGGAAAATGATTGGCAACCAGCAAAGCTATCCGAAATCGCCACACGCCGACCAACATGTCATTGTTGCAGCAGCCGACTATAACGGCACCAGCAACACCACCGTTTACATTGGCAACGATGGCGGCATCTGGAAAACCAGCGATATCAACACGGTCCTACCTGGCTTCGGCTGGACCCCAAGCAACACCGGGCTGGCGGTCACCCAGTTCTATCGAGCTGCCGGCCATGCCGGAGTCGCCGCCAGTCAGAACCAAAATATTGTTCCAGTCCTGGGCGGAACGGGTCCTCTGCGCGTGGGCGAGCCGACCAGCCTGCGCGTACGCCAAGGCCTGGGCGGCGCGCCGGCCCT
>CAJXGK010000051.1 GCA_913053815.1 uncultured Rhodanobacteraceae bacterium | reverse complement strand
GGAGCGACGGTGCAGGTTACGAACCGCTCAACAACCGGCTGGGGTACCGAAAAGCGTTTCGTTTCAGGCGTTTTTCCAGCAGTTGCCATGACGGTTCATCAATGCAGTAATGCCGTACTGCCACTTGCCCTAAAACAACGTATCCTTTGGCGATGTGATTCAATTCACCCAAGGAGTACGACATGAGGGGATCAACTTGTCCGGCTTGCGCCGCCTGTTGCTGAGCCAGCGGTTGCGGGAGAATTGACTTACGGTCTTGCGTGCGCTCGCTTGAGCCCCAAGATGGTAGAAAGATTATTGTTGGCCACGCTGGATTTATGGCGTGGTCGTTCCCTACAGAATGGAGAAATTGTCGGATGAGTGAGACCACGACCGAAACACGATCTTTCGAGGCGGAAGTCAGCCAGGTACTGCATCTGGTCACCCATGCCCTGTATTCGCACAAGGAGGTGTTCTTGCGCGAGCTGATCTCGAACGCTTCCGATGCTTGCGACAAGCTGCGCTTCGAGGCTTTGGCGCATCCTGAGTTGACGGCCGATGATGCCGAGCTGGGTATCGAGATCAGTTGGGACAGCGAAGCCAGAACCTTGACCGTCCGTGATAACGGGATTGGCATGAGTCGGGATGAAGTGATCGAGAACATCGGCACTATTGCTCGTTCTGGCACTCGCAAGTTTCTGCAATCCCTGTCTGGAGATACCGGCAAGGACAGCCAGTTGATCGGCCAGTTTGGGGTGGGCTTCTATTCGTCTTTCGTGGTGGCCGACCGGGTGGTATTGGAAACGCGCCGGGCCGGTGCAGAGGCCAGCCAAGGGGTGCGTTGGGCTTCCGATGCCAGCGCTGAGTACAGCATTGAGGATATCGAGCAGGCTACGCGGGGTACCGCCATCATCCTGCATCTGAAAGAAGGTGAAGACGAGTTTCTCGATGCCTGGAAGTTACGCGAGCTGGTGCGTAAATACTCCGAGCACATCGGTTTTCCGATTCGTATGGCGAAGTGGGTCGAGGGCAAGCCGACCGACGAGCTGGAAACCGTCAATCAGGCTTTGGCGCTATGGGCGCAGCCGAAAAACGAGATCAAGGATGAGGAGTACAAAAACTTCTACAAGACCCTTACCCACGATTTCAATGATCCACTGGTGTGGGCTCACAACCGGGTCGAAGGCAAGCAGAGTTACACCACATTGCTGTATGTGCCCGAGAAACCGCCGTTCGATGCTATGTTCAACGGACGCGACGAGCGCAAGGGACTGAAACTCTATATTCGTCGGGTATTCATCATGGATGCCAGCGAGCAGTTGCTGCCGCCGTATCTGCGTTTTGTCCGTGGGGTGGTCGATTCAGATGATCTGCCGCTCAACGTGAGTCGCGAGATTCTTCAGGACAACCGCTTGGTCAGCCAGATCCGTGCTGGATGTGTCAAACGTATCCTGGATTTGTTGAGCAAACTGGCCAAGAACGAAGTCGAACGCTACCAGACCTTTTATGCCTCCTTCGGTAATGTGCTCAAGGAAGGCGTGGTCGATGCGGCCGACCAGCGCGAACGGATTGCTGGCTTGCTACGTTTTGGCTCGACCAAGAACGAGGGGCCGGAAGCCACGGTATCGTTGGATGACTACATCGAGCGCATGCAGACCGGCCAGGACGCTATTTATTACCTCACTGCGGAATCCTGGGCGGCAGCTCGGCACAGTGCGCAGATTGAAGCACTCACCGCCCGCGGCATCGAAGTATTGCTGATGAGCGAGCGCATCGACGAATGGATGATGGGCTATCTATCCGAATACCAGGGCAAGTCGTTCCGTCATGCGGGCAAAGGTGAGTTGAATCTGTCCCTGGATGATGCGGAGAAGGAACGCCGGGAAGCGGTGGAGAAGGCTGCGGCCGGGTTGGTCGAGAAGCTGAAGAAAGAACTCGGCGAGAAGGTAGCCGACGTGCGGGTGAGTCATCGCCTGACTGATTCGCCTGCCTGCGTGGTGCTCGAAACGCATGATATGGCTCTGCACACGCGACGGCTGATGGCCGAGGCTGGACATGCCATGCCACCGAGTAAGGCCGCTCTGGAGATCAACCCCGAACATGCCTTGCTGAAGCGCTATGACAGTGAACAGGATGCCACCCGGGCTAGTGATTTGGCGTTGCTGCTGTTGGAGCAGGCCCAGGTAGCCGAGGGCGCGCAACTGGATGATCCGGCCGAATTCGTCAAGCGTATCAACCGAGTGCTGCTCGAGGGTGGCGCCAGCGCATGAACCAACGGGCATGAACAGCCTCCCGCCCATGGCCATGCGAGTCGATGTATGGCTGTGGGCCGCCCGCTTCTTTAAGACCCGTAACTTGTGCCGACAAGCCATCATCGGTGGCAAGATTGAGGTTGGAGGCGTGTGTTGCAAGCCGGCGCGGATGCTCCGCGTTGGCGATATGTTGCGTATCACCCGAGCTGAGGAACGTTTCGAGATCGAGGTACAGGGGCTGTCCGGGCGGCGCGGCGCAGCCAACAGTGCCGTGACCCTCTATCGCGAAACCGAAGCCAGTCTGGCCGGCCGGGAAGCCCTGCGAGAACAAAAACGTCTGCTTGCGGCCTCAGTACAGATGCCGGCACGACGTCCGAGCAAACAGGAACGACGCAAGATCCACCGGTTCAAGCAGAATGATGCAGCAGGGCCTCTTTGAATCGCCCCCTCGTGTTGTTGCCATAGCAGTGGCGATCTACGGGTCGGTTACCCGACGTAGTGCGACCATCCCCAACCAGGAATTGGGTAGGCCGCGGTGCCGGCGAGGTACTCCAAGAAAGTATTTCCTATAGGCCACCGAAATGCGGCTCAACGGTCTGTACGACGGGCTGGGCGTGATGGGCGAGTCGTAGATCTGTTGAACCCTATCAATCATGATCTAAATGGGTGCACCCATGTCACCACCACGCCCAAGATAGGCAACCCCATCCAGCGATCAACACTCAATGTTCCTATTAAAACCGCCTCCAGGTAACGATGGTCATGGCTGAATGTCGGCTGTAGCACACGCTCGCGGTTGGATTGCCGGGGTTGGAGTGGCCCACTACACTTGACAATGTGAAACGCCTCATTGCCAGCTTGCTAGTCTTGAGTTTGGTGCTTGTCGGCGGGCTGTCGAGTCCGGCGGTCATGGCCCTGGCCGGGCCTGCTTCAACCCAGATGGACAGCATGTCATCAGCGACGACAACCCTTTGCACAATGTGTACGAATACCCAGCCTGCGCATCCACAACATGGTGGCTCGGGTATGGTGAATTGCTCCATGGCTTTGTGTGATGTTGTGGCGGGTGTGCAGGTCTTGGTATTACCAAGCTTCATGCCACTGGGCACCCCGCGTTTCCTGTTTCATCCTACCCATCACGGTCGTCCGATCGAGGGGCCGGATCCATATCCTCCGCGTTTTTCCACAACCGTCTGATCGGCTCGTTCGCGCTTCCTGCGTGAAAATTGTCCGCTTACTATTGTCTGCCAGTCCCGCTTGCTCACCCTGGACCAACTGCAAGTCAGGTCAATCACGGGGTTATCTATAGTCACCGGGATCATCTAAACGGGGCAACTGATCTTACGGATCGAGCCGAGTACAAACTGGGCAGGCCCGATGGCCTGTTTACCATCAATATTGTGGAGTAGAAAAGCAATGAAAAAGACCCTGAACCGTGTGCTTGCAACGTTGTCACTGACAACTGCGGTGACGATTTACGCTGGCTCGGCCATGGCTGCAGCGGCAATTCCCACCACCTTGTATCGAAGCCCGGGTTGTGGCTGCTGTGAACTGTATGCCCAGCATCTAGACCAGCAGGGCTTTGCTGTAAAGGTGGTCTCGACCAAGAAGCTTCTGCAGTTCAAACAGGATCATGGCGTACCGCAGGCTCTGGCGTCGTGTCACACCATGCTAGTCGATGGGTATGTGGTCGAAGGCCATGTTCCGGTTAATATCGTTCAGCGTATGTTGCGGCAACATCCGAAGATCCGTGGTATTGCTTTACCAGGCATGCCTTCAGGATCTCCGGGCATGGAAAATCCGAAAATGGGCGGTCCTAAAAAAGCGCCATTCGTAGTTTATGTCATTGCTGATGGTCCCTCACGTATTTACGCAACACAATGATAAGTTGGTGATCGTGGGTAGGCTGCCGACAACTTGGTTGGCCATGCTTGAGCCACTCGGGCCCAGTATGAAAAACCACCGGCTGACCGGTTTTGAACCCAGTGTAATCAGAGATTCGGATGTCTTGATCCGACCCTCATAACCCCGACTGTTCGGTCGGGGGTTTCATTCATGCAAGACAGGAGAAAGATTATGAGCACTTCAGCGAAAACCATCATCATCACAAGTATTTTTGTCGCTTCAATGGCTATGGCCCCGGTGTTGTTGGCGGCCCCCCAAAAGGATCAGGTCAAACATCCGGCCTCGACAAGCCAAGGAACGCAAAGCAAGATGAAGCAAGGCAAGAAAGGGATGTCAGGGATGATGAGCAAGAGCAAGATGAAGCAGGGCAAGAAGGGGATGTCAGGGATGATGGGTAAGAGCAAGATGAAGCAGGGCAAGAAGGGGATGTCAGGGATGATGGGTAAAGGTAAGATGATGAAAAAGATGGCTAAGATGCGGAAAATGATGGCGCGTATGCAGAAACAGATGACTAAGTACCATCACAGGAAGGCAAAGGGAGCAATGGCCAGCCAGCATGGCAAGGTAAAACACTTGAAATAAATCGTATTGCGTCGTGCGTTTCGAGTCGGTCGCCGTTGAGCGACCGACTCGCCGACGTCATCACCGATTGCTAGGAGCTTGTCGGACTTGGGAAGAACCTACTGCGACAACAGAAAATCGATCCATTTTTTTGCTCTTTATCGTTAAATAGAACCCCTATTCGCCTCAAAAGATCAAAAGACTACCTTCGATTTTTCAGCCGCCTCGCTACGTTTTCCCAAGTCCGACAAGCTCCTAGAGCCAATGAGTTCTGTAGCTGCAAAAGTAGGCAGTCGTCTGATCCTAGATTAGGAATATCAGATTGTTCGAAATCGCCCAAATCGGATTATTGGCGGCATTTCTTGCCGGAGTGATCTCGTTTCTTTCCCCTTGTGTTCTGCCCTTAGTGCCCGGCTACATCTCGTTTGTAGCGGGCCGTTCAGCGGAGGAACTCATGGAGCGGCCGGTGGCGCGTCTGTCTACCATCGGCCTCAGTTTCCTGTTCGTCCTGGGGTTTTCCAGCGTTTTCATTGCGATGGGAGCCAGCGCATCCTGGCTGGGCCAGCTGTTACTAAGTCACCGGGACATCACCAATCTGCTGGGTGGTGGGCTAGTGGTCTTATTCGGCTTGATGATGACCGGCCTGATACGGGTACCTTTCTTGCAGCGGGATTACCGTATTTTGACCCGCGGCACGGTTGGTAATCCGGCCAGCGCTTATGTGCTCGGGGTGGCGTTTGCCTTTGGCTGGACACCCTGCATAGGCCCGGTACTGGGAGCGATACTTACAGTCGGTGCCAGTGGCGCCACCAGCAACGCCGTCACCCTGCTTGCGGTGTATTCGGCAGGATTAGCCGTACCGTTTATGTTGACGGCGGCCTTTACCGGCGTATTGGTGCAACGACTGAGTCGTTTCGCTCGGGCCGGAGTCTGGTTGTATCGGATCTCGGGGATGATCATCGTGATCATGGGGCTGGCCATCATGACCGGACTCCTGACTCAGTTTGCCTCCTGGCTGCTGATTGCCTTTCCCGCCCTGGGCCGCATCGGCTAGCAACCGGCCTATCGGGCTGCTGGGGCGGGCAGCGTGAGAGCCCCCGTAAGCGGGGTTGAGGTCACCGTCCCGGACGGGCACTTACCGAGACCGTTTGTCACGGAGATAGAGCATGCGTTGGGTACCTTCGCCCCGTTCATCGATCTCAAACAACTGGGTGGCTTCCACCAGGTCACGCAAACGTCGATAACCGTAGTTGCGAGGGTCGAAATTGGGGGCCTGCTTGGCAATATTGCTGCCCACCGGGGCCAGGTGGGCCCAACCCGCATCATCAGCATGAGCCTCCACAGCATTCCGCAGCAAGTTGACCAAACGGGTATCCTGCTTCAGTTCCGCACGGCTGGAGCGCTTGCGTGGCATTTCGTCCTCAGGTTTCTCCAGCAGCAGCTCGGTGTAGATGAAGCGGTCGCAAGCCGCAACAAAGGGCTCGGGAGTCTTTTTTTCACCGAAGCCATACACGGTCAGACCGGCTTCACGGATTCGTGCGGCCAAACGGGTAAAGTCACTGTCGCTGGAGACGATGCAAAAGCCGTCAAAGCGTTCTGTGTACAGCAAATCCATAGCATCGATAAGCATGGCCGAGTCGGTGGCGTTCTTGCCACGGGTATAGCCGAACTGCTGAATCGGCTGGATTGAATGAGTCAGTAGGGTCTCTTTCCAGCCTTTCAGATGGGTACCGGTCCAGTCCCCATAAATACGCTTAACGTGGGCGGTACCGAACTGGGCAATTTCGACAAGTAGCCCTTCGATGATCGCCGGCTGGGCATTGTCGGCATCAATCAGTACAGCCAGCTTCTGGGAGGAGAGGTCGGTCATGGCAGATTCCCGCGCGACGGCATACCGACATGATCGCACAGGCTGTGGTGGATGGGGGCGTGTTACATCTCCTCGGCATTCCCGCGCAAGCGGGAATCCAGTAAAGAAGGCTATGTTCACGCAGTGGGCATCCATTCTTTACTTGTTGCTATGAAACGGTGGGCAGGCGGTTCCTTGGACTTGCCCCTGTAAACGATGATCGATTTTGTTACCGGGGTCTCACGCTGGATCCCGGGATGACGCCCGGGATGACTGAATAGGAGGGATATCCGGGATGGATAGACGGCGCAATGCTGACATCGCCTTTTCCCCGGGTCTATCAAGGACGGGCCTGCTAGCATCCACGCTTCATGTCTGGAGAAATCTCATGAGTTGGGTACAGGCGCTGGTTCGTCACAAGAGCGTGGAGCAATTGCAGGCCGATCTGGGTAAACGCGAGGATTTTCGTCGTGTTCTTGGTATCTGGCAACTTACCGCAATTGGTATTGGCGGCATCATCGGGGTAGGTATTTTTGTACTAGCCGGGCAACAGGCGGCCGTCAACGCCGGCCCAGCAGTGGTTATTAGCTTCCTGATTGCCGGTATTGCTAGTGCCGCGGCCGCTTTGTGTTATGCCGAGTTTGCGAGCTTGATTCCGGTGACCGGCAGTGCTTATACCTACGGTTATGCCGTACTAGGCGAGTTTACGGCCTGGATCATAGGCTGGGATCTAATTCTTGAATATGCGCTGATCGTGGGGGTGGTAGCCATCGGCTGGTCGGGGTATGTGCAGGTGTTGCTGCAAGCCATGGGCATCCCTATCCCGGCCTGGGCGGCGGGCGCTTACGGTACCGGACGCGGGCATGTGTTCAACGTGATTGCAGCCTTGGTATCTTTGGGGATTGCGCTGATGCTCACGGTGCGCATGGAGTGGGGGGCCCGCTTCAACACCTTGGTGGTGGCGATCAAGATTGCCGGGGTGGCACTGGTGATTGTGGCCGGTGGGTTCTATATCAATACCATTAACTGGCATCCTTTTATTCCCCCGCGGCAGATCATTGATGGGGTGGGCCACTACGGCTGGCAAGGCGTCGTGGCAGCTTCCAGCGTGGTATTTTTCGCCGTGTTCGGTTACGACACCTTGACTACAGCGGCCGAGGAGGCTCGCAACCCGCAACGCGATCTGCCGCGTGCGGTATTGCTTTCATTGGGCATCTCCATGGCTCTGTATCTAACCATTTCGATGGTGCTGACCGGGATGGTGCATTACACCACCTTGAATAGTGCGGCCCCGGTGGCGAGTGCTTTTCAGGCGGTGGGTGCGCGCTGGGTGGAAGTGGCCATTTCGGTTGCAGCGGTGGCCGGAATCACCAGCGTGCTGTTTGCCTTCATGCTGGCGGCGGCGCGGATCTGGTTTGCGTTGTCCCGTGACGGACTGTTGCCCGCCTGGTTCAGCCGGGTCCATCCGCGCTGGAAGACGCCGTATCGACCGACCGTGATCCTCGGTGTGTTCACGGCGCTGATAGCAGGACTGTTGCCGATTGGTGAGGTGGCCGAAATGGTCAATATCGGTACCTTGAGTGCCTTCATCGTAATCTGCGGATCAATTATTGTGTTGCGCTACCGGCAACCGGACTTACCGCGACGCTTCCGTACCCCATGGGTGCCGTGGGTGCCGCTGCTTGGCATCGGCTTTTCGCTGTTCCTGATTTATGGCTTGCAGACCATCACTTATTGGCGTTTCGTGGTTTGGATGGTCGTAGGCCTGACGATCTATTTCAGCTATGGCATCCGCCACAGCAAGCTGATCCAGACAAATCGAAGCGACTGATACGCAGGGGAACACTTTAGAAAACACGATCGCCGCCCCGACTCATTGCTTATAGGACAAGGCTATGCCTCGACAGCACCGCACCCGCCTGCGCATACTGAACAGCTGTTATTACTAACGCAACTCTGCTGCCGGTTCCAATATGTCGCCACTAGTTTTTATCGTTTGGATGTGCAATGTGGTCGTCGATACCGGGGGGCAGCTGGCTTTCAAAGCAGCCGCCGCCCATGGCGATGAGGGTGGGGAAATGGGTCACTGGCGCGCCATGGCGCGGCGTCCATGGCTGTGGTTGGGGATTATTCTTTTCTGTGCTGAGTTTGTTTTATGGCTCGTTTTTCTCTCCTTAGTGCCCCTGTCGGAGGGGATTCTGCTGGGCTCGCTCAATATTGTGGCGGTACTGCTAGGCGGACGAATTATTTTCAACGAGCGCCTCAATGGCCAGTGCCTGCTGGGTATTTTTCTGATTGCCGCGGGCGTTGCCATAGTGGGGCTAGCATGAACATGCGACGCTTTTACCTGTTTGGATTTCTGCTGCTGCTGACCTTCGATACGCTTTCGCAACTCAGTTTCAAGTTGGCTGCCAACCATGCTACCCCCCTGGTATTGGCACTGTCCTGGTTGTTGCAGGTCGCCACGGCCCCGTGGATCTATGGTGCTGTGTTGGGCTATCTGGGCGCCTTTGTGACCTACATGAGTCTGCTGCGACATGCCCCGGTTGGGGCTGCTTTTGCCGCTTCACATTTACAGGTAGTGAGCGTGGTACTGCTTTCAGCCTGGCTGTTCCACGAACATTTGAGTCTGGCGGAACTGATGGGCTGCACGCTGATTGTGGGAGGGATTCTGGTGCTGGCGATGAACAAGCCGGATTCACAACATGTAGACACTGCCGCCACGCGGCCTGCCGATGATCACCCGAGGCCTTGAGATTCCCCCTACAGCGGGTTTGCCGGCCCACTGGCGGGATGCGCTGCCGCCCTGGAACGCTGGCCTGGGGGCCACGGCAGCCACGTATATTGACGTAGATTTCCCATTGCTACCGGTGGCTTCCGGCACGGCGGGTCTGCTTATTGCCTTGCGCACGCTAGCCGATCTGAATGAGCGGCGCAAAGTGGTGATAATTCCAGCCTATACCTGCCCGCTGGTCGTATTGGCGGTGCATCAGGCCGGATTGCAGATTCGGCTATGCGATGTCGTGGCCGGTGGCTTCGACCTTGATACGGAGCCGTTCGAAAAGCTTTGTGACCAGGATACCCTGGCAGTACTGCCGACCCATCTTGCCGGTCGGGTAACGGATGTGGCCGGGATTCATGCGATAGCCAAAAGCTGTGGCACGTGGGTCATCGAGGATGCGGCGCAAGCGCTGGGGGCGTTGCGGCCGGTCATTTTTGCGAGCAGTAAAAACAGCAGGGCGGCGTTAACCGCATGGAGCAAAAGGTTGACCGCGTGAAAGCCGCGCGGATTGAGTCCGAACAGTTCGACGTCAGCGAGGTAGCT
>CAJXGK010000050.1 GCA_913053815.1 uncultured Rhodanobacteraceae bacterium | reverse complement strand
GGCGTACGGGCTAGTACCCCGATGGTTACGCCTACTGCGATGATCGTAGGGATTTCCGGGCGGTGATAACGGGCTTTACCCACAAGTTTGACTCCGTACTCTGGTACGGGATTAGTCTATATACGAGGTTGGTAAAGGGAAAATTTCATATGGCCAATAGTGTGACGAGAATAGATTGCAGCGTGACGGTCACCAGGGGGGTGGCAGTATTGCATAGGGCAACTCGTAATGAGGGTTACCTTTCACCGCTTGTAACGGGAGCCAAGTCATGAGCTTAAAGGTAGGTTTCATTACTCGTATAGGGGATAAAACCGGGGCGCTGGGAACCCTAATATCGGGTTTTGGATGCGCTGTATGCTTCCCCGCACTTGCCAGTATTGGTGCGGCGCTGGGGATGGGGTTTCTGGCGCAATGGGAAGGGCTGTTTGTACATGTTCTGCTGCCCCTGTTTGCAGCGCTGGCACTATTGGCCAATTTGCTGGGGTGGTTGGGTCATCGGCAATGGCTACGTACACTGCTCGGTGTCGCCGGCCCCCTTCTAGTGCTGATTACCCGCTACCTGCTGTGGGCCTATTCATGGCGCAATACCGCCATTTATATGGGTTTGGCCATGATGCTGATCTTTGCAGCCTGGGATCTATTTGCTCCGGGACACCGGCGCTGCACTACGGAGGCCACAGCGGGTTGAGGAGGTCGGTTCAACCGACCCTCGTCCGCCCATCCCGATTGACCCGGTGCCGCCAGTGTTGCCGGCATGTGCTGTGGTGATTCCCTATCTTTAAGAGTATTGCAACCATGAATACGCTGAAAATTACCGGCATGACCTGTGATAGTTGTGCCCGGCATGTGCAAAAGGCCCTGCAACAAGTACCTGGTGTGCAGCAAGCCGAGGCCTCCTTTGCCGAGGGTCAGGCCCGCTATGAGGCGGCGGCTTCGGTAACGACGACGATGCTGGTAGCGGCGGTGCGCAAGGCGGGCTATGAGGTGGTTCAAGACGAGGTATCACCCGTTACCCAGAACGGTAGCGGTGAAGCGCGGCATATCGCAGTGATTGGTAGCGGTGGGGCGGCCATGGCCGCAGCCCTACGGGCGGCCGAGCGGGGGGCGAAGGTTACCGTGATCGAACGAGGGACGGTCGGTGGTACTTGCGTAAATATCGGCTGCGTACCATCCAAGGTGATGATCCAGGCAGCGCATGTGGCCCACCTTCGGGCTCGCAGCCCTTTCGACGACGGCATCACTGCCGTGCCGCCCGTCATCGACCGCCGAAACCTGCTCAGACAGCAGCAGAATCTGGTCGATACCCTGCGGCATGCCAAGTACGAAAACATCCTGCAGAGCCATACCGATATTGAACTGGTCCATGGCGAAGCCCGTTTCCAGGATGGGCATACGCTGAACATTGCGCTGGCCGAGGGAGGAGAGCGCACGCAGCACTTCGATCGCTGCCTGATTGCCAGTGGCGCGCGACCGGCGATCCCGCCGATCCCGGGGCTGGAGGAGACCCCGTACTGGACTTCAACCGAAGCTTTGGTTAGCGAGACCATTCCCGAATACCTGATAGTGATCGGTTCTTCAGTGGTGGCCGTGGAATTGGCCCAGGCCTATGCCCGCCTGGGTAGCCGGGTCACCATCCTGGCCCGCCATACGCTGCTGTGGCACGAGGACCCAGCTATCGGTGCGGCTTTGCATAACGTATTCCGTGACGAAGGTATCAAGGTGCTGGAACAGACCCAGGCCAGCCGGGTGGACCATGCGGATGGGCAGTTCGTTCTGACCACTCATCGTGGCGAGATTCGGGCGGAGCGACTTCTGGTTGCAACCGGACGCCGTCCCAATACCGATGATTTGAACTTGCAGGATGTCGGCGTCGAGCTTGATGCAGCTCATGCCATCGTGATTGATGCGGGGATGCGCACCCGTACTGCAGACATCTTTGCGGCGGGTGACTGTACCAACATGCCACAGTTCGTCTACGTGGCGGCAGCCGGCGGTACCCGTGCGGCGATCAACATGACCGATGGTGAAGCCGAACTGGACCTCACCACCATGCCGGCGGTGGTGTTCAGCGACCCCCAGGTGGCGACCGTAGGCTATAGCGAGGCTCAGGCCCATGAGGCGGGGATCAAAACCGACAGTCGTACCCTGGATCTGGAGAACGTGCCGCGGGCGCTGGCCAACTTCGACACTCGCGGTTTCGTCAAGGTGGTGGCCGAGGCCGGCAGTGGTCGCCTGCTCGGCGTACAGGCCGTGGCGGCCCAGGCTGGTGAGCTGATCCAGTCCGCCGCCCTAGCCATCCGCGCTGGCATGACTGTGCAAGAACTTGCCGATCAGTTGTTCCCCTACCTGACCATGGTTGAAGGCCTCAAACTAGCCGCCCAAACCTTCAACAAGGACGTCAAGCAGTTGTCCTGCTGTGCGGGCTAGGGGGTGTTTGTCTTGGTCTGCCAAGTTTACGATTATGCAGTTAGACGCTAGGACTCAGATATTAGCATTGCGTGGGGTAGGCCCAAGCGGGTAGTTTCAGGTTAGTGAATTTACCTGAGAGCCTACCCGTGACGTTAAATCCTCCGTTCTACCGGAATGCCCTGGAACCTGCTGCTTTGATTGAGCAGTTTCTGGCCCATCCGCCACTGGATTTCCAGGCTCAGCGGCTAACGGACGGCACCCCTTCGTTTGAGGTGGATTTTGATCTGTTAACCACGCTGGATTCACCCTGGCGTGAACGAGTGATGAGTTTACCGGGTCATGGATATTGGCAGGGCCTGCTGTCGCCACGGACACGGTTTGTGGGCAGTACCGTGTCGGAGTTTTTACCACTGGCCTGGATGAGTGATGTGCGGGCCATGCCTGGTGAGCTGCGTCGCCGCTTTGGTCGGCGCTATCCGTTCCTGATCATCAAGGATATTCCCAAGGCCTCGCCGTTACTGAATAAAGCTGATAATCAGGTGGCCGAGGAGTTGGCACAGGCCTGTCGACAGGCGGGCTTCGTGTTACTGGAGGGGCAGGCACTGGCGTATTTGCCCATCGATTTTGCCAGTACGGATGAATGGCTGGGGCGGTTTTCCGGTAAGCGCCGTTATGACATCCGCCGCAAGTTACGTCAGCGCGACCGGCTGGATATTAGTATCTGGCAATGTGGTGGCTCCGAACTTGCTGAGGCGACGGTGCGAGAGCAGCTGTACGACTTATATCGGCAGGTTTATGCGCAGAGCGAGGTACATTTCGATCAGCACAGTAAGGCTTTTTTTGATGCCGTCTGGAGCAGCACGGCAAGCGGGGGTTTTCTATTCCTATATCGGGCCGCTGGGAAAATAATTGGCTGGAAGTTGTGCTTTGTCGTGACTGACAAGTTGATTGATAAATATGTAGGTTTTGCCTATCCCGAGGCCCGGGAGTTCGGTTTGTATTTCAACAGCTGGGTTGATTGCCTGGAGTTTGCGCTCGCCCATGGCTTGCGTTACTACGTCATGGGTTGGACGGATGCCGAGATCAAGGCCTACCTGGGGGCACGGTTTTGTATGACCCGACACGCCGTATTGGTGCGTAACCCGGTCCTGCGCTTTGGGCTGCAGCGATTCAGAGGGCTATTTGCAAGTGATGCCCGATGGCTGGAAAGCACGGTGTCAAGTTCGGGCTGATCGAGGGGCCTCCAGGTTTTGGTTAATCCGTGGCCGGGGGGGGGGCAGTGTGCCGCAGTAGAGCATGGGTCCACATTGCGACCTTGTTCGCCAGGCGCTGGGTGGCCTGGCTGAAGGCTCGGACCACATTGCCGGCCTGCGAACCGGCAGCAGCTTGCTCGATCGCAAAGCGCCGCTGCCCAAGCAAACGGCGGGAGCTGCTGTCGACCAGACGGACCCGCATAACGATGCGTACCTGGTCACTGCTGCCACGAGCAATAACCCGAAAGTCGTCCAGATTGCTTTCCAGCCGAACGGTGGACAATACACTGCTTCCCGCCGGGATGGCCCGGGGTACTCCGTGAGTGATCAGTGCGGCCAGTAGTTGCCGCTGGAGCAGGTGTGCGGGACGCTCGGCCCAGCGAGCATCAGCATAGACCTGTAGTTGATCCGCAACCGGGCTGATCAGTAGCGAGGTCGAGTCTGTAAGTCCGAAGGATTCTGGGACCTCCACAGCCAACGTGGCCAGCACCGCTACGGGAGGTGGGGCTGAGGATGGTTTCAGGTGGGCCGGGGTGAGTACATAGACCCGTTCATGGCCGGGTGTAACCAGTAGCGAGGTACAACCCCCGAGCAGGGCCAGAGCGAGAAGTAGAAGCAGGAGTACAGGTATTTTCATTGCGGTCGATACTCCTTGGGGGCATCGTGGCCAAGCAGGTAGGCAGCAGGATTATTGCGAGCCCGGATCATCAAGGCGTTCAGTTGATGCAGGGTTTTCTGCATTTCATGCAGGGTGGGGCCGAGTTGGGCCAGACCCCGGCTGCCGGCGGTCAAAGCGCTACGGTTCTGCGCTACAAGTTGCTGTAGCTGAGCGGTCAGAGCCTGCAACGATTGCATGCTGGCTTGGGCGCTAAGCAAAGTGGCACGGCCCTGTTGATTGACCAGGCGATGGGTGGTTGCAGCCAAATGATCTATTTTCAGCAAGGCTTGATTAAGTCGTTGACTGGCGATGGCGAGTTGACTGATGGCTTGTTGCATCGAACCGCGTTTCTCGGCCAATACGGCACTGATCTGGTCGAGATGTCTGAACATGGCGCTGATATGCTGAATATTTTGTTTCGAGAGCAGTTCCTGGATACTTTGTAGGGCTTCGTTGGCCCGGGTGGCCACACTCTGGCTGGAATTGAGTAAATTGGATAAGCCGGAATTGTTAGCCAGGATCACCGGTACCCGGCCCTTGCCGTGAGTGCGCAGAGGTGGGCTGGATGGGGTGCCGCCGTAGAGTTGGATAAAGGCGATTCCGGTCAGGCCGAGCAAACCGAGTTTGGCGTGGGTATCCTGCTTGACCGGAGTGCCACTCGCCACCTGGATGCGGGCAATCACCTTGCGTGGGTCATTGGGGTCGAGCTTGAGGTTGTCGACCTGGCCGACCTTGATGCCGTTGTATTGCACCATACCGCCCTTGCTCAAGCCGGTCACGGATACGTTGAAGACTACATCATAATAAGCGTAGGCCCGGTCCACGCTACTTTTGCCCAACCAGAGCACGAACAGCAGTCCGGCAACAACCACGGTTAGAGTAAATGCACCGATCAGCACATGATGTGCACGGGTTTCCATCTCAGTTCTCCACTCGAACCGGGGCGGTGGCCGCACTGGCGGCACGCCCCCGGGGACCCTGAAAATAACGTTTTATCCAGGGATGTTGAAAGTTCCTCACCGTGGTCAGGTCAGCATTAACCAGCACCTTACCTTCAGCCAGTACGGCAACCTGGTCGCACACGGCATAGATTGAATCGAGGTCATGGGTGTTCATGTACACAGTTAAACCCAAGGCATCACGCAGGGTGCGGAGTAGCGTATCGAAATCAGCGGCAGCGATGGGATCCAGACCGGATGTGGGTTCATCCAGAAACAGGATTTCAGGATCCAGCGCTAGGGCACGGGCTAGGGCCACACGCTTGCGCATACCTCCGGATAGCTCGGCAGGATATTTGCTGCGTGCCTCCAGAGGTAAGCCGGCGAGAGTAATCTTGAGGGTGGCCAGACGCATAGCATCGTAACGACTCAGGGAAGTGTGTTCGAGCAAGGGTAGGCAGACATTTTCGCAAACACTCAGCGAAGAGAACAGGGCGCCGTCTTGGAACAGTACGCCGATGCGACGTTCAATGGCGTGGCGTTGCGAACGGGAAACGGTGTACAGATCCTGATCGAACAATCGAACCTTGCCGGCATCGGGTTTGCGTAAGCCGATGAGGGTGCGCATCAATACAGATTTACCGGCTCCCGAGCCCCCGACTACTCCCAATACAGTGCCACGCTGCACTTCGAGATCCAGATTTTCGTGGACTACCTGATGACCGAACTTCGAACATAGGCCCTGAACACATAGAACGGTCTCAGTGCTCACCAGCCCATCTCCATAAAGAACAAGGCGGCCAGGGCATCGACCAGAATCACCACAAAAATAGCCTGCACCACGCTTGAGGTGGTGCGTTCACCCACGGATTCAGCGCTGCCGGTGACCTTGAATCCTTCCAGACAGCCGATGATGCCTATCATGAAGGCGAAGATGGGGGCTTTGCTCAGGCCGACCCAGAAAAAACGCAACGGGGTATCACTGTGCAACATGGACAGAAACATGGCCGGGCTGTAGCCAAGTGAGAAGATGGATACCAACGCGCCGCCTGCTATACCGGCAATCATGGCTAGAAAAGTGAGCATGGGCAGTCCCAATATCAGGGCCAGTACCCGTGGCAATACCAGCACTTCGATCGGGTCCAGACCCAGCGTGCGCATGGCATCGATTTCTTCATGGGCCTGCATGGCCCCGATCTGCGCCGTGAAGGCACTGGCAGTACGCCCGGCAAGCAAAATAGCGGCCAGTAGTACACCAAATTCACGCAAAAAAGCGTAAGACACCAGATCGACGGTAAACACACCTGCGCCATAGCTCTTCAGCACAGTTGCGCCAAGAAAGGCGATCACTGCGCCGACCATCAGGGACAGCAGGATTACAATAGGCAGGGCATCCAGGGTGGTCTGTTCGAGCTGCTGAACCAGTTCATTGAAGCGCCAGCAGCGGGGGTGAAATAGGCTTCGGGCCAGCGTTTCGAGGGTCTGGCCGATGAAGCCAAGCAGCACTCGGACCTGACACCCGATGGTTGCCATGGATTTGCCGATGCGTCCCAGCAAGTCGATGAAGCCAAAGCTCGATGGGGGGACCGGCGGCTGGGCAAGAATGGCGTGCACGGCACAGCTAACGGTGCGCAACAGAGCTAGCCGCTCCGGTGGTAGACCAGACATAGCAGCGAGAGAAGTCTGCAGGCGGTTCGGACCGAGCAGCACGGCCAGCAGTCCCGCCCCCGCGGTATCGAGTGTGCTCAGTCTGTCCAGATCCAAACGGGCCTGCTCGGGCAAGTTGGTACGGACCTTTTGGATCGATTGCTCGATCGTGGCGAAATAGGCCAGTGTCCAGGCTCCCGAGATACGAATCGTCGTGCTGCCGTCCGCCTCTTCGGCGAGGTCGACATGCCCGGGTACCTCGGTATGTGGCAGGTGTGCGAGCTTGACCATGGCAACACTACGATAGGGAGCAAAGATCGAGGGTAACAGCCTGTCGGGATATGGGGGATTGTAACGAGGGAACAGAACGATAGGTCAGGTTTTTTATGGATTGAAGATGAGCAATGAGTCGGTCCTATGAGCAAGCCGGAAGCAATCTGCCGGTATCCCGTTGCGGCCGCCCCTCTATCCTGCATCGGCATCCGCGGCAAGCGGTGAGCTGAATGTCATTTAACGATGACCGCAATAGTGCGTAGTGATTCGTGCTACCCACACCTATCAGTGATGAGTTGAGCCTGGTGGAGCCGGTTTGCCGGCAAGGGCTTGACTTGTCGGCAGCAGCGTAATGCTTTCGATCACCGGCAACGGGTTGGGCACATCAGCACTGAAGGGACCTTGCGGACCGGTGGGCAGGCTGCCGATCTTGTCGACAATATTCATACCCTTCACGACCTTGCCAAATACGGCATAGCCCCAGGTCTGACCACTCTGGTTGTTGACGAAGTCCAGACGCGGATTGTCGACGAGATTGATGAAGAACTGGGAGGTCTCCGAGTTCGGGTCGCTGGCTCGTGCGGCGGCTACCGTGCCTCGCAAGTTGGACAGACCGTTGTTGGCCTCGATAGGTATGGGTGGGCGAGTGAGTTGGGGAACCAGCGCCGTAGTGAACTGGCCACCCTGGATCAGGAATCCCTTGATGACCCGCTGAAACACAGTACCTGCGTAAAACCCGGATTTCACATAGGAGAGAAAATTTGCCACGGTCTTGGGGGCCTTGCCCGGAAACAGGGTGATAACAAAACTCCCCAATGAGGTCTTGACCAGTACCTGCGGCGGGGGTTGAGGCCGGGCAACAACGGTAGCAGCGGTTGTCGCAGAAGCCGGTTTGACATGAGCCGACGAAGGTTTTGCGGACACTGGCAAGGTCAGTGCCAATGCGGCCAATAGAGGTAGATAGCGGAGTGATGGCATCAGCAAGATCAGTCGTCAGGCAGAAGTGCCTTGCCCATCATAAGCGAGCTATCCGTCGTCTGCAGCCACCCATCGGACTGATTGCAAATCGAGCTGCAAACCAAGCTCGCGGATCTGACTGCGCTCTACCTGTAGATCCGCGTTACTTAATGGATGCTGGTCGAGCCAGTCCGTCGGCAATTGCAACTGAACCTGGGATCCGTCCACATGCAGGTGCAGATCGGGTAATGTTTCGGGGCGCCGGGCTCGACAGAATAAAACAGCTAGCCGCAACAGGGCAATAATACGTCTGGCAAATAGTTGGTAGCGGACCGGCAGAGTGTGCAGCAGGGTCTTGTCAGGTTTGCGGCGATGGCAGGCAACGATGACCGCGAGCAAGCGCTGTTCATCCCGCGAGAAACCAGGCATATCCGCATTGCGTAGAATGTATCCGGCATGCCGATGGTGCTGGCTGTGGGCAATAGACAGACCGATTTCATGGACCTGAGCAGCCCAGTCCAGCCATTCCATCCCATCTTCGCCAAGTTTCCAGTTGCCATCCACTATTCTGGCTAATTGCTGGGCGCTGGCTGCAACCCGGGTGGACTGTGATTCATCGACGCCATGGCGTCGTGCCAGGGAAGCAATACTGGCACGGCGTGGATCCGAACCCTCGGCACGACCGATCTGATCCCATAACATGCCTTCGCGCATCGCCGTGTCGATGGCGTACATATGTTCGATGCCAAGACTTTCAAAGGCGCTTTCAAGGATGATGACTCCACCGGCGAACACCGGTCGGCGTTCTGCGGATATACCCTTGAAGTCGAAGTGGTCCACATGGCCGGCTTGTAAGATAGCCTCGCGCAAGCCATGGATGGCATGTCGGTCGATACTATTTTCGCACAATTGCATGCCGATGGCGGCCGTTTCAATGGCCTTGGCGGTACCCGATGATCCATAACATTCTCGCCAGCCGGTCTCTCGATACTCTTCGGCAAACTGTTGCAACAGCATCCCGATCTCCTCTTTCGCCCGCAGCCAACGCTTGTTCGTGATCTTGCCCCCCGGGAAGAAACGCAAACTTGATGCGACACAGCCGACCTGAACGCTTTCAGCATGGAGCGGTTGCCGTTGCTGGCCGATGATAAATTCCGTACTGCCGCCACCGATATCAATGACCAGTCTGCGTTGATGCGAAATAGGCAGGCTATGGACCACACCCAGATAGATCAGCCGCGCTTCCTCACGACCTGAGACCACTTCAATCGGGTGCCCAAGGGTGGTGCCCGCTTCTTTAAGAAAGGCGTCGGGTGCAGTCAGGCGACGTACGGTATTGGTGGCCACCGCACGAACTCGCCTTGAATCGATGCTGGCGATACGTTGGCCGAACCGGGCCAGGCAATTGAGCGCGCGCTGGCGGTGCTCGGCATCGAGCATGCCGTCATTTTTCAGTCCCGCGGCCAGCCGGACCGTTTCCTTCATGCGGTCGATAACGCGTGGGGCACCGTGCTGAAAGCGCGCAACAACCAAATGAAAACTGTTGGAGCCGAGGTCTACAGCAGCGAGGATTTCATCTTCACTGATTTCGGAGCTTGGGGGAGTGTTCACTGGAAATTATCAGGTACTAGGAGCTTGTCGGACTGGGGGGCCGTAGCGAGGTGGATGAAAAATCGAGGACCGTTTTTTGATCTGTTGAGGCGAATAGTGGTTCTCTTTAACGATAAAGAGCGAAAAAA
>CAJXGK010000049.1 GCA_913053815.1 uncultured Rhodanobacteraceae bacterium | reverse complement strand
ACTGAATTAGTACAGTAATATCAATGCGTTAGAGTTTTCTAGCAGACTCTATCTGTTGCGAGGTGTCGGCATTACACGTCCCCATCAGGTCTGGAGCACCGACATCACCTATATCCGCCTGGAACGGGGCTTTGTCTATCTGGTCGCAATCATCGATGGGTACCGCCGTAAAGTACTGAACTGGCGGTTGAGTAATACGATGGATGCGGACTTCTGTGTCAAGTGCCTCGAAGAGACTCGGCAATGCCATGGCAAACCCGAGATCTTCAACAGTGAGCAGGGCTCACAGTTTATCTGCGCGCTCTGCACCGGAGTGCTCGAGCGCGAGAAGATCCCCATCAGCATGGATGGCCGGGGCCGGGCGCTGGACAACATCTTTGTGGAACGGTGATGGCGTAGCCTCAAGGATGAGAATATCTATCTCAAGGGGTATGCCGACATGGTGGCACTGACGCTAGGGCTGATTGAATATTTTGCGTTCTACAATGGATAACGACCCCCATCAGTCACTCTCCAACCTAACACCTGAACACGTCTACAGGAGTAGACGGGGGGCGCATTGATGGTCGATAAGTTTATCAAGGAAGGTGGTGAACCAGGGACAAACGAAAAATCGGGCCAGCGCCGTGCCGCTGTGGGTGCGGCAGAATGCACAGCTTAAACTCAGCTGGATTCTGTCTTGACTATGGGGTCTACCTTAGATGAGTAATCTCAGTGCGTACATGAACACGGTCCTCTTGCAAGAACGTAACGGAATACCGACGTCTTGGCGAAGCTACATCGGCCCAATCTTTTGAAATCTATCGACCGGTATGGGAAATACTTGAATCCAACGGGATCAGCAAACCTGCCGCTCGATCACCGGCGCGGGTCCAGTAGAATATACAGATGTCTCTGATCCAGCTTCTTAAGGTCGACTTCAGTGTCGGCGGTCCGTTGCTGCTTGATGGTATCGATCTTACGATCACTGCCAACGAGCGCGTCTGCATTGTCGGCCGTAACGGCGAGGGCAAGTCCACACTGATGCGGCTACTAGCCGGAGAACTGCATGCCGACGACGGCCAGATTCGCATGCAGAATGGGGTGGTAATGGCGCGGATGGCGCAGGAAGTGTCCCAGGACATCACCGGCAATGTATTCGATGTGGTGGCCGAAGGGCTCGGTGATCTCGGTCATCTACTGGCCCGCTATCACCATCTGCTGCCGGCTCTGGATACTCAGGCCGATTTCGATGCGCTGGGTGAAGTGCAGTCGCAGATCGAGTCACGACATGGCTGGGATCTGGACCGGCGGGTAAGCGCAGTACTGAGTCAGCTTGAACTGCCGCCCGAGACCGATTTTGCGGCCCTGTCCGGCGGTATGAAGCGGCGCACGTTGCTGGCCCAGGCGCTGGTACGAAAACCCGATGTGCTACTGCTCGACGAGCCGACCAACCACCTCGACATCGAGGCCATCAGCTGGTTGGAAGGCTTCCTCAAACAGTTTACCGGAAGCCTTGTCTTTGTTACCCATGACCGCCGATTTCTGCGCGCTCTGGCGACCCGCATCGTCGAGATCGACCGCGGCGTACTCACCGACTGGCCGGGTGACTACGACAATTATCTACGTCGCCGTGAAGAGCGATTGCAGGCCGAAGCACAGGCCAACGCTCTGTTCGACAAAAAGCTGGCCCAGGAAGAACTATGGATTCGCCAGGGCATCAAGGCCCGCCGCACCCGCAACGAGGGCCGGGTCCGGGCGCTCAAAGCCCTACGCAACGAGCGAGCTCAACGCCGCATCCTCACCGGCAACGCCAGGATGGCCCTGAGCCACACCCAATCCTCAGGCAAAAAGGTCATCGAACTCAGCCGGGTACACCAGGCTTTCGATGGCCGGGTGCTGATCGACCATTTCAGTACCACCATCATGCGGGGTGATCGCATCGGCATCATCGGTCCCAACGGGGCCGGTAAGAGCACCCTGCTGAAGATCATGCTGGGCGAACTGCAACCGCTGGGGGGTGAAGTGAAGCGGGGCAGCAGTCTGCAAATTGCCTATTTTGACCAGCACCGGCTGCAGCTCAACGATCGGCTCAATGCCCTGGATAACGTGGCCGAGGGGCGCGAGTTCATTGAACTCAATGGCCAGCGCAAGCACATTATCGGCTACTTGCAGGATTTCCTGTTTACCCCCGAACGCGCCCGCATATCGATCACCCTTCTATCCGGCGGCGAACGCAACCGCCTGCTGCTGGCCAAGCTGTTTGCCAAGCCATCCAACCTGCTGGTGATGGATGAACCGACCAACGATCTGGATGTGGAAACCCTAGAATTGCTTGAGGACCTGCTCGGTAGCTACGCGGGCACCCTGCTACTGGTCTCACATGATCGCGAATTTCTCGACAACGTGATCACCAGCACCCTAGTGCTGGAGGGCCATGGACACATCGGCGAATACGTCGGCGGTTATGCAGACTGGCTGCGACAACGTAAGCTCACCTCTGCAACAGGCCACAGATCACGCTCGTCACCAGCGAAAAAAATCCCCTCCAACAGCGCAAAGCCCGATGTCCCGAGCCCACCGCGCAAGCTTGGCTACCACCAGGCCCGTGAGCTTCAAGAGCTACCGGCACGGATCGAAACCCTGGAAACCGAACTGGCCGAGCGCACCCAGCACATGGCTAACCCGGCCTTCTTCCGTCAAAACAGCGCCGCCATCGTGATCGCCAACGATGCCCTGACCAAGGTCCAGAACGAACTCGAACTGGCCTATCGGCGCTGGGAGGAACTGGAGAGCTGAACAGGACCGCCTTGGTATCGCGAGTACTACATTTTGGCTTCGTAGCCCAGTCGGGACAAGATCGACACACTATGCATGTCCTATACATCGCAATACGGCATTTCGTCGTTGCCTGTAATTCCCGAGTACAAGGCCTTGACAACGATACAGCCACAGTACCCCCGACTGACGCGCATGAACCGTGCGACTTCCGCACTGGTCAGAATCAGCGAACCGGTCGTATGCTGCATCTTTCCCAGTGAGACAAAACTATGTATACGCTGTATTACGCCCCCGGCGCTGCCAGCATGCTGCCCCACCTCGTGCTGCTGCAGGCAGGGGTTCCCTATACCCTTAAGCGGATCGATCTGGCCGCTGGTGAACAGCACAGCGATAGTTATCTCGCTCTCAACCCCACCGGCATGGTGCCCACCTTGCTGATTGATAACACCCCCTTTGGCGAAGCCGCTGCATTGGCCATGCTGCTGGTTGAACGGCACCCCGAGACGGGTCTAGCCCCGGCCTTGGGAGACTCGGCCCGGGCGGACTATCTGCAGTGGATGCTGTACTTGGCCAGTACTCTGCAGCCCGCTTTTCGACAATGGTTTCACCCTAGCGAAAACGGTGTGACCGATGAGGTTTCTTTCAAGCAGGCGGTCGGCGCGCGTATTGAAGGCGCCTGGTCACGCCTGGATGCCCATCTCGCCATGGCCGGTCCTTATATGCTGAGCGACACCTGCAGCGTGGTTGATCTATACACGGTCATATTGATGCGCTGGTCACGTAACATGCCGAACCCTGGTACCAACTGGCCGCATCTGACTGCGTTGGCCGTGCGGGTCAAAGAATGTCATTCCTGGCGCCAACTGTGTCAAATCGAGGGCCTTACCCCATGGACGGTGGCCGAATGGGCCTGAGCCACAGGGGCAGCTCAAACTCCCGGGAACGCCTCGAAAAGCCGTAGCGAGCGATTCGAGTGCCAAGCGTCCCGGATATCAGCCGGTGTTCTGTAAGCCTTGGGCAACCCCATTGACGCAAGCGACCAGGGCCGCCAGTAAGGCTTCGTCCTGGCAATCACCCTCACGCCAGCGCTGCAACAGGTCGATCTGCAACACGCTCATCGGGTCGACATAAGGATTGCGTAGACGGATCGACAAGGCCAGTCGTCGATCATTTTCAAGCAGGCCGGCACGTCCGGTGAGCCGCAGTAAGCCTTGTAGGGTACGCTCGAACTCCGCCCGGATCTGTGGAAAAAAATGCTCATGGAGGGGTCCGGACAAGCGGGAAAAGGCTTCGGCAATATCGAGATCGGACTTGGCCAGAACCATTTCCACATCATCCAGCAGCGTTTTCAGGAACGGCCAATCGCTCACCATCTCGGCCATCATCGGTTCACCAAATTGTTCCACCCCACGCTCAAGCGCGCTGCCGACCCCATACCAACCGGGTAAAATGCAGCGACACTGCGTCCAGGCAAACACCCAGGGAATAGCCCGCAGATCCTCGACACCACGCATGCTGCGGCGCCGCGACGGTCGTGAACCGAGAGTCATGCGCTCAATGACATCAATCGGTGTAGCACTACGAAAATAGGCTACAAAATTAGAGTCAGTCACCAACGCCCGATAGACCTGACCACTGCTACAGGCCAATACATCCATCTGCTCGCCCCAACGTTGTTCTCGCGGCTCGGTAGCATGGGGGCGCAGGGAAGCCCGTAACACCCCACCAACCGTCTGCTCCAGGTTGCGCAAGGCCAATGCCCGGATCCCATACTTGCGGTGGATAACCTCGCCCTGTTCAGTCATGCGCAAGCGTCCGGCCACGGCCCCGCGTGGCGAGCCCAGCAGAGCCGGGCAGATGCGCGAACCACCGCGACTGACCGAACCACCACGACCATGGAAAAAGGTCAAGGCCACGCCCGCCTCATGCGCCACTTCCAACAACTCGACTTGAGCCCGCTGCAAGGCCCAGCGTGCGGTAAGCAGGCTGCCGTCCTTACCGCTGTCGGAATAGCCAAGCATAACTAGCTGGGTATTATCGCGCGCGGCCAGATGGGCGCGATAAAGTGGATCGGCCAGCAGCGCACGCAGGGTTTCTGCGGCGTTTCTGAGATCATCCACGGTCTCGAACAAGGGGGCGATATCCAAAGGCACCCGCTCCGCCTCATCCAGTAGACCACCGTAGCGGGCCAGAGCCAGCACGGCGAGGACATCCGCAGCAGACTCGGCCATGCTAATGATGTAGGGACCGGTGGCCTCACTACCATAACGGCGGCGAGCCTCCGCCAGGGTCGCGAACACCGCTCGTAGTGCCTCCACCCCGGCATCTTCACAAGTACTAAAAACGGCTGCGCCACTCGCGTGAGGCTGCAATATTGCAGTCCGTGCCGCAGAGGTCCGATCCTGCCAACCGGGATCGTCAAGCAACACGGCCAGAACCTCGTTGTGAACCCGAGAATCCTGGCGTACATCTAAGCGGGCCAAGTGAAAGCCAAAACTGCGCACTCGCCAGAGCAATCTGCGCACTGCCACCAGACCGGCATGCTCGCCCTTGTTTTCACACAAGCTCTGGGCAATGCAGGCCACATCAGTCTCGAAGGCCAGAGCATGCGGATAAGCGTTTTCGGCATCCTGCCCGGTGGCGCGCAAGCGCGCACCCACCAGTGCCAGCAGACTGCGATAGGGCATGTCACGATGTCGGGGACGTATCGCCGCTGCTGCCTCGGGCATCTGCCGACGGTAGGCCGCCAGTTTTTCACGCACCACCAAGCTGACCTCGACCAGGCCTTCGGTCTGACTCAATACCCGGCCCAGCTGCGCGCACTCCTCAAGATAGCGCTCAATCACCAGATCCCGCTGGGTACGCAGCGACTCGGCAATAGTGTCCGCGCCGACGTTAGGGTTGCCGTCCATGTCACCACCCACCCATGAAGCAAAGCGCAGCAAGCGCGGCAATTCCGGGGTGGCACCATAAACCGCTTTGAGTTCACGTTCCAAAGTTTCATAGAACACGGGCAGCGCCCGGTACAACGGACCCGCCAGGTAAAAGCCGACGTGATCGAGTTCATCCTCCACACTCGGTCGTAAAGGTGAGGCTTCAGCGGTTTGCCAGCCGGTGGTCAAGGCCGTGCGCATCCGGGCCAGATCGGTAATCCGCTCAACGACTGAGCGCCCCGGATCGAAGTCGGCGATCAAGGCACGCACAATGTCCTGTTCCTTCTCCAGCAGCGAGCGCCGCACCGCTTCAGTAGGATGCGCGGTGAATACCAACTCGACATCCAAGTTCTCAAGCCATGGCCAAAGTTCAGCGCGGCTCACGCCCTGCCTTTTCAACCGGCCCAGCGCATCAGCCAGTGACTCCGGCTGTGGAGGGGCTCCCGCCGACTGGTATTCACGGCGACGACGAATGCGATGCACCCGTCCCGCCACATTAACCATCTGAAAATAAGTGGCAAAAGCCCGGGCCAGAGACTCGGCCTCGGCGGGCCGCATACCGGTCAGATGTCGAGCCAGCCTATTGACCGTGGCCCCCGACTCACGCCGTTGGATGGCCGCAGTACGTACTGTTTCGACCCGTTCGTAAAATTTCTGCCCCCCCTGCTCAGCGAGCATCTCGCCTACGATAATTCCCAATCGGCGCACGTTATCGCGCAATGGCTGATCATGGGGTGGAAAATGGATGTCGCGCCGTTCGGCGTCGGAGTCTTGCGGAACTTGGCTCATGATCCCAGCCTAGCAGCCCTATCGGGCGATGCATGAATCGGCCACAAAGAGATCAACAAAACCAGCCATATCTATACATCGCGATTCGGCGATATAATCCTCTTTTACGTTCCCCGTCGAGGGGCGTTGCGACCGGAGATTGATACTGCCAGGTGGCCACGATTCCATCGTTGCCATGCCTGCACGTAGCTCCGGCCAGGCTCGACGAGGCTGGACGCGAGTCCAAACAACGCCCATCCGTCAAACGGAAAACGCCATGAATGCTGTGATCAAGAACTCCCCCTCCACTCCGTATAAGATTCGCGACATCAATTTGTCGGAGCTCGGCCGCAAGCGCATTCGTATGGCCGAGGAAGAAATGCCCGGCCTGATGCAAATTCGAGCCCGCTATGCACCGCTGCAACCGCTGCAGGGCGTACGCCTGTCCGGCTCGCTGCATATGACTAAGGAGACGGCGGTACTCATCGAAACCCTGGTTGCGCTGGGTGCTTCGGTACGTTGGGCTTCATGCAACATTTTCTCTACCCAGGACGATGCCGCCGCCGCCATCGCCACCACCGGTGTCCCGGTATTTGCCTGGAAAGGCGAAACGCTGGAAGAATACTGGCAGTGCACCCTGAATATGCTCACCCATCCCGGTGAGGGCGTGCAGGATCTGCTCGGCCCGCAGCTCATCGTTGACGACGGCGGCGATGCCACCCTGCTCATTCACCACGGGGTGGAAATGGAGGACGGTTCCGATTGGGTCGAGCAGCCCGGTGTCAACCATGAAGAACAGGTCGTTAAGGATTTACTCAAGCGCACCCGCAGCGAACGGCCAGGCTTCTGGAAAACGGTTGCCAGCGGTTGGCAAGGCGTTTCCGAGGAAACCACGACCGGAGTGCACCGTCTGTACCAATTGGCCGAGGCCGGCAAGCTATTGGTGCCCGCAATCAATGTCAACGACTCGGTCACCAAGAGCAAGTTCGACAATCTTTACGGTTGCCGCGAATCGCTGGCCGATGGCATCAAACGCGCCACCGACCTGATGATCGCCGGCAAAACCGCCGTGGTCTGCGGCTACGGCGACGTAGGCAAGGGCTGTGCGCATTCCCTGCGTGGCTTTGGAGCCCGGGTCATCGTTACCGAGATTGACCCGATCTGCGCATTGCAGGCGGCCATGGAAGGTTTTGAAGTCACCACTATCGAGGATACCCTGGGCCGTGCCGACGTCTACGTCACCACCACCGGTAATCGTGACATTATCACCTTCGAATCCATGCAGGGCATGAAAAACAATACCCTGGTTTGCAACATTGGTCACTTCGACAATGAAATCCAGGTTGATCGGCTAAACACCGCTGAGGGCGTTACATGCGACACCATCAAGCCCCAGGTTGACCGCTATACCTTCCCCGATGGTCATAGCATCTATCTGCTGGCTGAAGGTCGTCTGGTCAATCTCGGCTGTGCCCATGGTCATCCCGCCTTCGTCATGTCCAACAGCTTCTGCAACCAAACTCTGGCGCAGATCGACCTGTGGGCCCACCGTAAGACCTACGATAAAGAGGTCTATCGGTTGTCCAAAAAGCTGGACGAAGAAGTGGCTCGCCTGCACCTTAAGCAAATCGGTGTGAAGCTAACCACGTTGACTGCCGAACAGTCGGCCTACCTCGGCATCCCGGTGGACGGCCCCTACAAGGCCGAGCACTACCGCTACTGAGCCTTAATAGAAGCGGCACGAAATAATCATTCATCGGCTAATCACTGCGGAAAGCCCCGGCTCTGCCGGGGACTTCCGGGTTTGACCTATACAGCAGTCGTTGTGAATATGGAATCTCGACCCAGAGACGAGGATTCACAAAAAAAGTGTATCAGAACCTTAGCCTCACACGTTGGGATTGCAAGTATCACGTGGCAACCATTCCGAAGCAGCACAACCGCCCTCTTGCGCCCCCCCGACCACCGCTTCACCTCGGTTCCACTTACCTTCCATTCATTCGACATCCCACGACTCCTACTTCATACACGATTTAACCCTAAATCCGTGTCCAAGAAAATCGGGGCCGCGGCACACCCCCTCCTATAGAGAGGGTGTAAAATAGCTATTCATCTTTTAATCATGCCGCGATTAAATTCAAAATTTCCTGTAAATCCGCTGCAACAGACAGGCTTGTTGGGTAGTGGTGGTGACCTGCTTCCACCTACTTAGCGCCGTAAGCAGGTATCCACAACGTTGGGAGCATCGAAAAAGCGGATGTTCGCTTACGTGAACCTGGAGGCAACAGCGATCACGGCCAGCAGGCTTACGTACACGACTTATTTCATCATCCAACAGTCTGTCGGGGCACTATCTAGCGTTGCTGAAGGGCACCAGCCTGACTACGCAGTAGTAAGCTGCCTGTATTTTTGTACGTATAGGAGATCGAGATGTTCAAAGGTTTTCTGTTAGGAATCATAGTAACGATCGGTACCCTTATCGTGATTGGCTACGTCTCACTGCAATTCGGCCTGATCCCGGCCAACGCTGACGCCCAACCCACTGCTTTGGAACAATGGGCCGCCAACACGTCACTGACTGCCACCTTGCAACGTGAAGCACCGCGTGGTCCTAGTCCTGTGCAGCTGACTGACCAGACCCTCATCGACGGTATCCATTTGTATGCGCAGCACTGCGCGATTTGCCACGGTACAGCACAAGGCGATGCCTCGGCATCACCCATCGCCCGAGGCGAATATCCAGCCCCTCCGCAACTCGCGACCGACGGCGTCGAAGACGATCCACCGAGCTACACATTCTGGAAGCTCAAGCATGGCATTCGCTGGACGGCTATGCCATCGTGGAAAGGGACGCTCAGTATCCGGCAGATGTGGGTACTTGCCCTTTTCCTGAAGCACATGAACAAGCTCCCGCCTGCAGCCGAGAAGGCCTGGCAGCAAGTCAAAAACGGTACTGAACCCAGCAACCCAGCGAATTCAGGTACGCCACCACAGCAGGCGAATACCCCACCCTCAAGCGGCTATGCTACCTCAGGCTCAGAGTAATCCCCCCTGGATGGACGTCTGGACAGCCTTGGATCACCTCGAAAAACCGTAGCGAGCAGTGCGAGTGCCAAGCGCCCCGGAGCAAAGCTCCGAGACCTATCAGCATAAGCAGGCAAAGAGTAAGCAAGAACGCAACTATCGGGCCGCGCAATAGGTTTGTCGAGCTTCCCCTCGGTATCAGTATGAAATCCCCCATCGCGGGGGATCGAGGTAATCAATGTACCGTTATGGAGGCTTGCGCCTGGGCGGCATAGTCCAGCGCTGCCGTCTGCGGATGCAGAAGGTGCGTGACCCAGCAGATGGAAATTCATCAATCTTTGCCGACAGTCAACCTGACCTAGCGGGGCACAGCGTGACGAGTGACAAATAGTCGTTCTAGTGTAGTGCTTTGTAAACAGTGAACCCTTTCATGCTGAGGTGGTTCAAGCCGTCCTCCGGCTTAGACAACCACCGAAAATTCCGTCATCCCGGGCTCCTCTTGTTCTCGTCATCCCGGGCCAGACCCGGGATCCAGTAGGCAGCCGTGGTGACGAGATCGGTAGTCCTAGGCAA
>CAJXGK010000048.1 GCA_913053815.1 uncultured Rhodanobacteraceae bacterium | reverse complement strand
CGACCCCGCTACGCTACTCCCGGCACTGCTGGGCGCCATGCCGGTAAAAACCTTGCGGGCCGAGGTCCACGAGCCCAGCCTGGAAGATGTGTTTCTGAAGTTGACCGGACGCGGTCTCGATAGCTGCCTCGGACAGCCGCCGCAAGACCTCCATGGGGATCCCCGATGAAGGGTATGCTCGCCGTCATCGTGCTCGATCTGAAGCGTTTGTGGGCCGACCGCATTCGCCTCATCTCCAGCCTGATCCAACCGCTGCTGTATCTCTTTGTCCTAGGCTCCGGCCTCGGCGCCAGCTCGGTGCTGGGGGGCCGTGGTTATCTGCATTACATTTTCCCTGGGGTAATCGGCCTGTCGCTGCTTTTCTCCTCGGTCTTTGCGGCGATGCTGATCGTCTTCGACCGTCAGATCGGCTTTCTCAAGGCGGTGTTGGTGGCCCCGGTTTCACGTACCGCCATCGCCTTCGGTAAGGTACTTTCCGGCGCCCTGCAAGCCTCGATCCCGGCCCTGATCTTGCTGCTGCTGATGCCGGTACTGGGCCTGCATATCAGTCTGTTACGACTTCTCGCCCTGCTTGGCACCATAGCGCTGGCGGCGATCACCTTTTCCGCTCTCGGGGTGGCCACGGCGGCACGGTTTCGCTCGACGATCGTATTTCCCATCATTTCCAACGCCGTGCTGTTACCGATGTTCTTCCTCTCCGGAGCGTTGTTTCCGCTCGCCAACGCACCGCACTGGCTGCGCTTACTCGCCCATCTGGACCCGGTTGCCTACGCGGTCGATCTGATGCGTGGGGCGATGCTGGGAAAAACCTTTTTCCCGCCGCTGCTTTCCCTCGCCGTGCTGGTCGGATTCATCATTGTCCTGACCTGGCTGGCCACCCGGGTATTTGCCTCCGGTGAGGACACCTGAATGGCTAACACCTCCGAATGGTGAAAAAATAGTTTCAATTGATGCGGTTCGTAGCTCACCCCATCCTACGGGTCTCTATGGGTTTTCGGCCCGGACACAGAGCGTTCGTAGGCGGATGAATATCTCGTTATCCCGGGCGTCGACCCGGGATCCAAAGTGAGGTTATTGCTGCGAGATAGCATGCTGGCTACGAGACGATTAGCAATTGATGTGGTTCATAGCTCACCGCATCCTACGGGTTTCCGCCCGGACACAGAAAGCGCATGGTTATCGAAGGCCATCACCGCACCATGATTTATGGCGAGGCGTAGCGCAATAAATTTACCTTGCATGATGGACGGCTGATTTCTGGGCGTATCCTATTCTGCAGTGCTGGTTGCTATACCCAGCAAAATAACGTCGATCAACATAATGGCCGAAACCCACCTGGCCATAGGTATCGCATTGAGTGAATACGGGGCTCCTTTCATCTACTCGGCCCCAGATGGGATCTGGGTGCGTGGCCCGTACTTTGTTGCAAGACTCCCTTGTTGAAGCAAACCGCACACGGACGGCACCGAACCATGCCGGAAGTTTGCGTGGTGCGACGTGCTGCGTATCTTTATAAGTGGTGCATTGCAATAATTTCTGCTAGGTTTCGCGCATGACACAAATCCGCATCATCAAGAAATACCCCAATCGTCGTCTTTACGACACCGAGATTTCAAGCTATATCACTCTCGAAGAAGTACGGCAGCTGGTACTTGATGGTGAAAAGTTTGAGATCCACGATGCCAAGTCTGGTGAAGATCTTACCCGTTGCGTACTACTACAGATCATCTCGGAAAACGAAAGTGAGGGCCAACCCATGCTTTCAGTGCCACTGTTGACGCAGATTATCCGCTTCTACGGCGATTCGCTGCAGGGCATGATGGGGCCCTATCTCGAACGCAGTATTGAAGCCTTTCTGGAACAGCAGCAACAGTTTCACCAGCAATTATCCAGTGTATTGGGACAAACCCCCTGGGCCATTCTGAACGACCTCACCACTCGTAACATGGATGCCTGGCAAGATTTTCAACGCAGCTTGCTGAATACGGCAGGGGACAAGAAGCCATCCTCCGCCCCCAAACGATCTACCGGATCTACCTCGCCTGGATCACGCAATCCCAACCCGCACCGAAGCTGAAACAGAACCCAGAGCTTCTCCCAGGTTCGCCACCTTTCAGACTATGGAGCGACCGGCTGTGCCCGGAACAATACTGATTCACCATCGCATCCTC
The DNA here is from genome assembly GCA_913053815.1 of uncultured Rhodanobacteraceae bacterium. GTDB lineage: Bacteria > Pseudomonadota > Gammaproteobacteria > Xanthomonadales > Rhodanobacteraceae > Metallibacterium. The sequence continues at coordinate 7,905 of CAJXGK010000048.1, read as the reverse complement.
ACCCCCCGTTCCTTAGTCCGACCGGCTGCTGAATCTCACCCAGCCCACTACGTTTTTGGAAGCCCCTATGAAGCGACGCACCGCAATCGTTACCGGTGGTATGGGAGGTTTAGGTACCGCTATCTGCCAACATCTGGCCCGGCAGGGCTGCCAAGTCATTGCGGCAGACCTGCCCCATTGCAACCGGCGATTCGAGGCCTTTCGTATCCAAGCCCAGGGCATGGCCGATAGTATCGATTTCTTCCCCCTTGACGTGAGTAATGCGGTGGCCTGTCAGCAGTTTGCCGAGGAAATGAGCAACCGCTACGGCCACATCGACATCCTCGCCAATGTTGCGGGTATTACCCGCGATGCCACCCTCCGCAAAATGCAACACAGCCAGTGGGATGAACTGATGCGGGTTAATCTTGACGGGGTGTTCAACATGACTCGCGCAGTGATCGAAACCATGGTTGAACACGGCTTCGGGCGAGTCATCAATATCAGTTCTGTCAATGGCCAAACTGGGCAATTCGGGCAAACCAACTACTCGGCCGCCAAAGCAGGGGTACATGGTTTCAGCATGGCTCTAGCCCGGGAAGTCGCGACTAAGGGCATCACCGTTAACACGGTATCGCCAGGCTACTGCAAGACCGCTATGGTCATGGCCGTAGCCGAAGAGATACGCGAAAAGATCATCAGCCAAATTCCCATTGGTCGCCTCGGCAGCCCCGATGATGTTGCCCGGGTCGTAGCCTTTCTCGCCGCCGATGAAGCGGGTTACCTCACCGGCATCAATCTACCCGTCAATGGTGGCTATTTTATGAGTTTCTGAGTGTGATCCCTAACCTGGGCCATGCCTCGTCGTGCGCATGCTGGCAAGTTTTCAAGGCCGGGAAGGAAACAGTACCTTCATCTGCAGACCCCGAGTCACTGCCGGAGCCCAGACCAACACATAAACACCACTCCGAGCCGCGCTGATCCGGTGCTTTCCAGAGGTCAGGTGCCATGCTTGTCCGCGTTGAATGTCGTGCCCATCAATCGTCCCGGCAACCGGACCTTTGGCATCCACTAACACATAGCTCTGGGGTATGCCTACATTGACGATTCGGGGCTGTCCGGCCAGGAGTGGAAACCGCTGGCCCGCTACCCATAGGCGTCCTGCCAGCGGTAGGTAACTGCGAGCAATGAAACGCTGATCCCAAGTCGGGATCCGGTAGTTCATCAGCAAAGGGGTAGCGGTGCGAATCAGATCTGCTTGCAGGTGCGGTTGGATCAAGCCAAGCTGAATCCGCCGCAGGGTTACATCCTCGAAAACCCAATAGATCGGTCGTGGGCGAAAGATGGCGGCACCTTTGGCATCCATCACATAGGTTCCTGGGCGGCTGTATTGGAGCACCTTAGCCAGGAGATGCTCCTCGCGCAGATATTGATCCTGCCATGGAGGCCGCAGCACGAATAGCAAGCCGATCTCCACGACCAGTATGACACTCACCCATAGAGTGGCCTTTCTGCCAGACCCGAGCAGGTAGGCACCGACGGTAGCCACAAACAGCAGGGGCAGAACCGGTAATAGATCCTGCACCGTTAGTAATGGCCAGAAACTGAATAATGCTCCGATGTACAGAATGGCTGAGACCAGGACGAACAGACGGCGCAGGGTTTGCTGGGGATGGGGGCTGGATGCCAGCCTGCGCCAGGCGAGAATACTCATCCACAATAACGCCGCTGGGAAAAATAGAAATCGCCAGATGCCGTCACGCCAGTCACCCAACCCAGGGGTCATGTTGTGGAGCACCGTGCCATACCAGGCTTGCGACCAGGCATGATGCAGGGCGAAAAACAGCGCAAATAAGCCGAGTGGCAAGGCTGACATCAGCAGGAACGGTAGCAAGCCTCGCAACCAGGGTTTCAATGACCAGTGAGCAAAGCGTATTCGCCACATCAGGGCCAGTAAAATACCGGTAGTAAGCGCGGTGAGCAGCAGCGGTAGAGTCTTTAGCGATACTGCAAAATCCAGTCCAACCAGGAGCCCGGTCAGGGCCAGCCGGGTGACCGATAGGCGCCCGGAAACCAGCACCGCCACAGCCAGCACCCATAAGGGGGCCCACAAATCATCGGTACGAAATTGCACGGTAGGGATGAAAAAAATCGGGAACACGGCCAGTAGCAGCGTTGCCACCCAGGCCACCCGCACTGACCAAAGGCGTCTTGCCATCCACCAAGCAGCCGCCAGAGTGAGTAGGTAAAACGGAATGACTGCGATGCGCATCAAGGCCACGATATCGGCGCGTTCACCCAGGAAAGCGAGTGCCGGCGACAGCAGCCATTGAAACAACGGGGTGTGATTGTCGAAAACATCACGGTAGGGCAGCAGATGCTGGGTCCAGGCCCAGACTATGTGCAAATGTTGCGGCTCGTCGGAATCGACCCGCAGCGTCCATGCGTACAGAATCCGTAGAGCCAGCAGAACCAGTAGGCCAAAGAGGCCCAGAACGACCCGTCGAGGGGCTAGCGACTTGGAAGAATCAGACATGGACAAGGGGGGCCAGGGAACAACCAGTCGAGACGAAAACGCCCATGCTCTCATACTTGCTTGGCGAGAAGCCTTGCTGCGCCGTAATTACCGCGTAGGGGTTATTCAAGATTCCCCACCGCTGCTAGCTCGCCAGATGCGCGCCACTTCATCCAAACGGGCGGCCAGAGCCTCAAGCATAGGTTGACCGCTGCTTCCCGGCGATACCCGTTCGGCGAGGCTCGCCTCGGGAGTACGTCCCTGTCCGGCCTCAGCAGCAGCCAGGGCTGCTTGTTGGTAGGCCTCACGGAAAGGTACTCCAGCTACGGCCTGCTCAATGGCGACATCGGTTGCATACATCGATGGTTCGATCGCCGCTCGCATCCGTTCCGGCTTCCAGCGCATTCGGGTCAATAAATCGGGGAGCAAGTGCAGCGCACCCAGGCCCTGTCTAAAGCCATGCACCAGGGGGCCTTTACTGAATTGCAAGTCGCGTTGGTACCCGGACGGCAGCGACAGTAATTGTTCGATTTCCACCCGGGCGGCCGCGACGGGGGCATAACTGGCACGCAGCAATTCAATGGCGTCCGGATTACGTTTGTTGGGCATGATCGAGCTACCGGTAGTGTATTCATCCGGCAATTCAATAAAATCGAATTCAGCGGTAGTGAACAGGCTTAGATCCCAGGCCAGGCGACGTCCATCCAGCAAAGCCGTAGCCAAAGTTTCTAGTGCCGCCAGCTCAAACTTGCCACGAGACAGTTGCGCATATACCGGACTCACTTGCATTCTGGCGAAACCGAGAGTCGTCGTGGAGTGAGCGCGATCCAACGGCAGATTCACCCCATATCCTGCCGCGGTACCCAGCGGGTTGGCGTCGAGCCAGTCATAGGTTTGCCGTGCTCGCCAGGCGTTGTCGATAAAACCCTCGGTAAAGCCCGAGAACCACATCGAAGTAGAGGACACCACGGCCCGCTGCAAGTGGGTGTAGCCCGGCATCGGTAAGGCTTCATCCTGTGCCCGGTGCAGACAGATGTGTGCCGTGTCCATACAATACCTGCCCAGTTCAGCAAGACGCCGCTTGATCCAAAGTCGGGTGGCGACCAGCACCTGATCGTTACGGCTACGTCCCGTATGGACCCGCCGTCCAGCATCGCCTAAGCGTTCGGTTAGGCGGGCCTCGATGGCTGAATGACCATCCTCGTAGCGTTCGTCCAGCACAAAACGGCCGGCCCGGAAATCGTCTGCCAGAACCTCCAATTCGCTTTGCAACGCGGCTGCTTCATGGTCATCGATGACACCAATATGAGCCAGTCCCTGGACGTGTGCCATGCTGGCTTCGATATCGCACAAGAAAAATTCGCGATCCAGCAGTACATCGGTACCGGCAAGAAAACGCATGATGCACTCATCAGTTCGCACCCCCGGCTTTTGCCAAACCAGGTTACTCATGGGGAATTCCCATTATTTCATCAAAGCCCAAAGCCAAGTTGATATTCTGCAGAGCTTGGGTAGCGGCCCCCTTAAGTAGGTTATCCAGAGTCGCTACCAGTACGGCTCGGTGGCCATCGGCGGCAACCGTAATACCACCCAATTCGGCATACTGCCGTCCCCGGATACGACTGATCCAGGGTGGTTCATCGCGCAGGCGAATCAGGGGTTCATCGGCATAACACCGGGTGTAGTGTTCCAATAGGGCGGCCTGATCGAAGGTATCTGCCAGATGAAGGTCGCAGGTCACACTTAAACCGCGAAAATGCGGGGCCACGTGGGGCATAAATTCCACTGCCAGACCCAGATGATGGCTCACCTCGCGCTCATGCAGGTGCCCAGTCAAGTGGTAGGGTACAAGGTTATCACGGAGTATTTCGGGGTCATTATTGGCCGATGGAGTGGTCCCCGCTCCCGAGTAACCGGAGACCCCGAAACAGACCGGTGCCGTGGACAATTCCGCAACCAAGGGCGCAATCGCTAGTTGCATAGCGGTGGCGTAGCAACCGGGATTACTGATTCGCCGCTGGCCGGCATAGTGGTCCCGGGTTAATTCGGGAAGCCCGTAATACCATGCGGCATCGAAACGATAATCGGCAGAAAGGTCCACGATCAACGTATCAGGGGCCCGTTGCTCAAGAGCTTCCACAAAGCGGCCGGCCCGACCATTCGGCAGAGCTAAGATTACGACTTCAATATTTCGTTCGGTGATCTCTATCGGCTCGAGACGTTCGTAACAAAGAGCTCCTGCATCGACTCCGGCATGTGTCGAAACACGTTGCCCATCCAGTTCACGCGACGCCACCAAGGCCAGCTCGAGTTCAGGGTGATGAACCACCAACCGCACCAGTTCTGTGCCAACATGGCCGCGTGCCCCGACAATTCCTACCCGCACGCTCATGACAGACGTTCCTCCAGTGTTGTCGGCCGGGCGGCACAATGCGCAACACAACTTTTGATAGCATCGAAGTCCTGTAAGCCGTACCAGAACACCTTCCAGCCCGCCTGCTTGTAAAAGCCATCGGCCTCCGCGTAGTAGAACGGATTAACCGAGTTGCCATGCCGGGAGCGCCAGAACAACCTTGGATTGTGTTCCCGCATGATCTGCCAAGCCGCCCGACCTAATCCCTCTCCTTGTGCTTCATCCAGCACCGCAAACTTGTCCAGGTAGGGGTGCCCTTGTTCCTGGGTCAAGACCAGCGCCGCTCGGTAGTTTTCACTGATATAAACCCGATAGGGAATGATTTGCTTGAAGTAGTCAACGGCAAGCTTGCGACCAAAGCTGTGCTCAATCAAGCGGCGCAGCCTATCAAGGTCGATACCCTCCCAGGAATCGAAAGGTAGTACTCTCTCACCCCGCCGAATCAGGGTTCCAGAACCCCTATGGGTGAAAAGTTCTTTGGCCAGCTCTGCCGGACGGGTGATTGAAACTGAGGAAGCCAAGGGCAAATCATCCAGCAGCTTTTTGACCTGTTCGATCTTTAAACGCATGCCCGAATGTAACCAGGGTTGGGTCATCAACTCCACATATTCCGTGGACAGATTGATCGAATCCATGACCCGGCCCGAGCCATCGAGTAGGCCTCCCGTCCCAGTGAGAAAAATGATCTTATAGGGCTGCAAGGCATGCACCAGTTGATTGGCTGAAAAATCAGCATTGATGTTGAGAATCTGCCCAGCCTGGGTCTCGCCAAGAGACGCGATAACCGGGATAGAACTGGCGCGCAGACTGGCTTCAATCGGCGCCAACTCAACCCGTTGAATCCGGCCGACCAACCCATACCGTTCCCGGTCAAGGAATTCAGCTTCAAATACCCCAGACAATATCGACGTAGCCCGGGCATCGACCGCTTGTAAGGCCTCGACCAGTTTCAGGTTCTGGGTCTGCAGCACCCGTCGTACCACGGCCAAGGCCGCCGTCGGGGTCACCCGCAAGCCATCAACAAACTGTTTGTCGATACCTATCGAGGCGAGTGCCTCGTCCAATTGGGGCCCGGCACCATGTACAACAATTGGCGTCAATCCAACCTGTTGCAGGAAAGCTAGCGAGGAGGTCAGGGCTTCAAGGTCATCACGAAGCACCGCCCCACCGACCTTGACTACGGCAAAACGCTTGGCATCGACCTGTGAAAACCGGCGTAAATATTGATGAATCTCCTTGGCACTGCCCATGCTCGAAAGCAGCCGCACAATGGTCTGGCGAAGTTGTTTATGCGCATCCATTATCGATGATCCGATACAAATGGTTGGCGTAGTCTGACAACGGCCCTAGCGCGACCCACTCATCGGCCGTGTGGGCTTGCTCGATCGAACCTGGACCGAACACCAACGCCACATATCCAGCGGCAGAAAATAGTGCCGCCTCGGTCCAGAAATCCACGGCCTTGCCGACAGGGAGCCCCAATGCGAGGGCCAGATCGTGAGCTTGCAGGCGTTGCTGTTCGGCATTTTTGGATGTGCCGGACGGTAGTGACGGGCCGCAGAAGGTTTCCTCAAACTCTGCTGGCTCAATGTCGGTGAGCGTACGAAATGCTTCCAATAGGCCGATATGATCCATAGATGGGAGCGGTCGGAAACCAAAGCGAAGATCGGCCTCGGGAGCAATCATATTGGCCTTGATACCCCCTTCAATGCGGCCGATATTGAACCTGAGGCCGGTCAGGCCAGCGAATTGCTGCGGGGCCTGCGTCTCGACCAGAGCAAGCGCCTTGGCCCCCCAGCGCACGGCCTGATGCAAGGCCGAATCCCTGGCCCGTTGGGGGCCCGAGGCATGCCCGGCATGGCCGCTAAACCGCATTCGTACCGAGTGGTTGCCGCGATGTGCCAGTACCGCTTTGCACGCCGTCGGCTCCGCCACAATCACCGCATCGAAAGCCGTTTTTCGGGCGATAAAAGCCGGGATGCAACGTGCATCATTGGCCTCCTCGTCAGTACTGAACAAGAATGCGCAGTCCCCCTGTGAATACTGGGCCACTGCTAGCATGGCTGCCGCGGCGCCTTTGATATCGCAGGCCCCCAGCCCGACTGCGCAATCGCCCCCTACATCCAGTTCAAACGGATGGCTATGCCAATGCGGCGAGTCCGGTACTGTATCTAGGTGTACGTTGAAGAGCAGGCGCGGCGTGCCCCGTACCGCCAGCAGACTGACCGCACCGGCACCATGGTCGGTAAGGGTTATTGCAAAACCACTCAACGAGTGCTGCAAATAGTCGAAAATTCCACCCGTACCGATAGCTCGAGGTGGGTTGCGGGTGTCAAAGGCCACCAACGCTTGCAGGTGCTTGAGGGTATTTTTCAGCAAGTTCATAGTACGTGGCAGGGGTTGTGGAAACGTGAGAACCGGGGTCCACCGAAAAGCTTCAGGACGGTTCTTTTCCGGGCGTAGCGTGGGGGTGGCGGTTGACCTGTGCCCACAAGCTTGAACTCATACCGTACAAACGAATGAATCCTTCCGCCTCGGCCACTCCCCAGTCGGCGGCTTGCGCATACGTGGCCCCCTCAACACTGAGAATATGGGGCGAGGACACGGCCACAGCATCCACACGGCCCCCGGCGGTTTCTAGGGTTACCTCGCCCGTAACACAACGCTGGCTGGAAGCAAGGAACGACTCCAGATCGGTCTTGAGGGGATCATAAAAAAATCCTTCGTATACCAGTTCCACCCACTTACGGGCAAGCTCGGGTTTGTAACGATTCTGAGCCTTGGAAAGTACCGCTTCTTCCAAGGCGCGGTGCGCGGTGAGCAGCGCCAGCAGCGCCGCCTCGCCCTTGGGGTCAGCGGCGAACGCGCCGGCGAACGCCGAGGTGAGGTCGAGGTGATCCCAGATCGAATGGTCGGGAACGCGCGTGTCGGCGGGCAGCAGCTTCCATAATTGACCCGGCTTGCCGAAGTCTTCGTCGGTCATGCCGGTGGCCCGCCA
>CAJXGK010000047.1 GCA_913053815.1 uncultured Rhodanobacteraceae bacterium | reverse complement strand
AAAAAGACGACCAGCGCCATCGCCCACAGAACCAGATTGAGCAGCAGATTAGAAGCCGGGACAAGCAGCCGTGGAAAACGGATCTTCTGAAGCAAACCGGCGTTTGCCGTGAGCAGTTCCGGGGCCTGCATCACCAAGTTCGAGAACAGGGTCCAATGGACGATTCCGGTAACCAAGTAAAGCGCAAAATGCGGCTGGTTCGAGGGCATCACGTAGGTGAAGATGAACAGGTACATCGCCGTGACTACGAGTGGATTCATCAACGACCATGCGAAACCCAAGGCGGCCCCCTGGTATCGGACCTTGATATCCTTGCTAACCAAGTTGTACAGAAGGTCGCGGTATTCCCACCACCCGCGGAGCACCGCGAGCGGGTTGGACACAGGGATTACTGTTGTGGGCATGGGGTCTTCAATCCTATCCGATGGAGCACGGAGATGCTGCGAGTTGGCGGAGCCGGGCCGCGGCGGGAACCACCAAAGTTGCAAATGGTACTGAATTCGCGCGGATCCCGACAGTCCGGCTACCCGGGGCGCCCGGCGCCATCCGAGCGCCGCAATCCGGGATCGCTTCGGCCTTTCGGACCGCTCACGTGGTTGGCAATCCGACCGCCGACGCGATCTCCTGGAACAGCCAGCGCAGGGCGAGCCAAGGGCCCAGCAGCATCAAATTGGATCGGTGCACTCAGCTGGTAACCTCGCAGGGTGCTCGGATCCGGGATCATTGCGGTCTCCCGGGGTTGAGCAGACCGGATGTCTCCAGGCGTTGGCGCCATTGCCGGTAAAGGGCTGCTACGCCACGCGCAGCCTCGATGGCGGCCAGCAGTGCGGCAAAACGCAGTTCGGGCCGATCCGGATATTCGTGTTCCAGCCTGTTGCGGACTTCGCGCCAGGCCAGCCAGTTGTCCACGTCAAGAAAACCCAGTTTTTCCAGCCGATTGAGACGATCCAGCAAGGGTCGGTCTTCGAACGGCTCGGCCAGCCCGGTGAGCGTGACTGGTACCAGGCGCTCGCCTAGCGCATCCTGCAACTTAATGAAGCGAAAGAGCAATTGATCCGTTAGCCGGACATGACCGCGATCGGCCTCAACCGTTGGCATGTCGGTGACCGGGATTTTGTCCCATTCCACCAAGGCGTCCGCGAGTGTTTCTATGTGACGGTCGGCCTCCCAAAGCACAGCAGCGAGCTGGTCTGTGGCGTTCATCATGTTCGGGTGGGCAGAATGCCGGTACGTCTTGCCTTCGCCACTTCCGTCCTTGGGTCCAGTTCACCATGTGTCGTGATGAGAACGTCGATACGCTGTTCCTCAAGCGCACGGTAAAGACGGGCGACGTAGCGGGTCCGGCGTTCGACCAATTCGGCCGGGGTCAAGGGATGAGGGGTTTCGATGAGAATGTCGATATCGCCTCCACGCTTGGCGTCGTCCACGCGGGAACCGAACAGGAATACCGTGGCACCTTACGCAAACACCTCATGAGCAGCTTGGGCAATGGCATCCCGCTCTTTCTGTTTCAGTCTCATGGTGAAAACTTCATGCCAGACTCTTCAGGCCAACCGGTGTTTGGAAATTGATGTTTCAGTATAGCTAAGCGAACCCCTTGAATAGCATAACCCCGTTGTGGGTGGAGATCATGCCAGGGTTGCTGCGCATAGAAAATACTTTCCGAACCGCAGCGAATGATGCCGGGTTTCGGGTTCTGTTGTGCGGCGCCCGGAATGACAGACATGTCGTTATTCGTAAGCGTCCGCAGAGGAGCGACACCGCAACGTCGTGTTAGCAAAATGCTGCGGGGGTACAAAAAAATGTCATCCCGGGCGCAGACCCGGGATCCAGGGTGAGGTCGTTATTGCGAGATGCTATGCCGACTCCGAGGTGATTAAGAAATCACGAATGGCCACTGCGTGGCCATAGCCTTTTTCACTGTATTCTCGCCTACACGGGAATGACAAGGGAGGTCATGGCATGCTTGTCCCTGTTGTGATCCCCTATGGCCTTTCGTAGCCCGGATGCAACGAAGTGGAGTCCGGGACAATACCCTTACGGTATCGTTTCAGCCCGGATTACGCGCGCGCTCCAACTAGGCTACGCTTGCTGGGGTTCGTCGGTTCGTCGGTTCGTCGGTTCGTCGGTTCGTAGTCAGACAGACTGTTAGAATACCTGGATCTTGTGAGGTGTGGATAATGTATTCATGGAGGTGCAGACATGCGGGTTCTGGTAGCGGGGGGAGCGGGTTATATCGGTGCGCACATGGTGAGGTGCCTAGCTGAGAACGGTCATGCGGTGACGGTGTTCGACAATCTTTCCAGCGGTCATGAGGAGGCGGTGCGCTGGGGGCGCTTGGTGGTGGGGGATGTACTTGATCGATCGGCACTGGATGCGGTGTTGCGGGGTGACCACTATGACGCGGTGATGCATTTTTGTGCGCGTTCGTTGGTTGGCGAGTCGATGCTTCAGCCCTTGGCCTATTACCGTAACAATGTGGGGGGAACGTTGACTTTGCTCGAAGCGATGCGGGCGGCCGGAGTGGAACACATAGTATTTTCGTCTTCGGCGGCGATATTCGGACAGCCACTGAGCGAGTGCATTGACGAGGGTCACCCGCTAGCACCGATCAATCCGTATGGCGCGAGCAAGTGGATGTGTGAGCAGATGATTGAGGATGCAGTAAGGGCATTCGGTCTGCGCGCGGTGGCACTACGCTATTTTAATGCGGCGGGGGCGGATCCGCAGGGGCGCTTGGGAGAGTCACATCGGCCAGAGACGCACCTTATCCCCAATATGCTGCGTGCCGCACGAGAGCAAGGTGAGCCCTTGCAGATTTTCGGTGACGACTACCCAACGGGCGATGGCACTTGTATACGCGATTATGTGCATGTGGATGATCTGGCCGAGGCCCATCTGGCGGCACTGCAGCTAATGCAGCGCAAGCCCGGTATGCACCGCTTCAATCTCGGTAATGGCACCGGATTCAGCGTACGTGAGGTGATTGCTGCAGGCGAACGGGTGAGTGGACAGAAGGTGCGTTATACGGTAGCCGCGAGGCGTGATGGCGATCCAGCCGTCCTAGTGGCGGCAAGTCGTCATGCTCGTGAAATACTTGGCTGGAAGCCGTTCTATGCTGATATCGAGGGGATTATCGAAACGGCTTGGCGTTGGCACTGTGCGCCCCGTTATTGAGTCAGGCAATCGTGGTGAGGGCTGTCAACGGATGGCTGATTGGCGTCCTTGGCATGGACGGGTGTGGACAGGTCGGCAATCCGTCCTTGAGGTCATAGGCCGTGGAACCTTGGATGTGAGGGCGGGTATGGGCCGTGCTTTCCGGAATCGTGCCGGGATCATGGGGGCAAGTACCGGAGGTAGGCAATGAATGCCCAGGACTGGCTGCGTATCACGGCTCTAGGCGACTCGGCCGTGTTGCTGCCGTGTATGGTGGTGATGACCTTGTGGTTGGCAGCTCACCCGGCAACTCGGCGTGCTGCCGGAGCTTGGCTGGGTGCTATGGGTATAACGATCGGCAGCGTGGTGATCTCCAAGGTGCTGTATATGGGCTGGGCAATCCATCCACCGGGGCTGGATTTTACCGGTCTAAGTGGACATGCTGCTCTATCGTTTCTGGTCTGGCCGGTGCTGCTGGCGCTGCTGGCGGGCCGCTTGGTGTGGCCGTTGCGATGGTTCATGGTGGTACTGGGTTACGGCTTGGCTTTGGCGATCACAATTTCGCGGGTGGTGCTTAGTGCCCACACAGTGTCCGAGGCCGTACTGGGCGCGGTGCTGGGAGCCGGTTTCTCGCTGGTTTTTCTTTGGTTTTTTATCGTGCGCTTGCGCCCGCCCCTGCGTGGGGTATGGGTGGCGCTGAGTCTGATGGTGCCATTGCTGATGGGGTATGGACACCGGTTTCCATCTAACCATCTGCTTGAGGCCTTCACCGTCAAGTTGACGGGACATGTTGGTATCTATGCCCGGCATGAGCGCCTGGTACGTGAGCCTTGGGTGGATCGAAAATAATGTAGGGGTGCGTTGCGGACACGCTAGGAGCCTGTCGGGCTTGGAGGGTCGTAGCGAGGCGGATGAAAAATTGAGGACCGTTTTTTGATCTTTTGAGGCGAATAGGGATTCTATTTAACGATAAAGAGCGAAAAAATGGACTGATTTTCTACTGCTGTAGTCGATTCTTCCCAAGTCCGACAGGCTCCTAGAGACCCAGCTGTTGGGGCGCGTACCTTCGCCCGCAAACTACGGCGTGACGGTGGCGCTGGGTGATGTTGGGGCTCGTGCTTCACCCTCAATCTGCGAAGTAGTGGCTGAACCGCCTCCGGGATTCACAAAGCGGTGCCATCCCGCCGCAATGACGGCATGCTGGATCCTGGATCTACGCCCGGAATGATGGGGGCTCAGTCGAGCTACCGGAGTCGGTGATTATTCCACGGTCACCGACTTGGCCAGGTTGCGCGGTTGGTCGACATCAGTACCGCGTAGCATAGCGACGTGATAGGCCAGTAGCTGCAGGGGAATGGTGAACACGGCCGGAGCAATGAGTACCCCCCCTGCGTCGAGCCGGACGATATGTTCATGGGCATTGTGGTCGAGTGTGACCTGACGATCGGCGAATACGTACAGTTTGCCGCCACGAGCCCGGACTTCTTCCAGATTTGATTTGAGCTTGTCAAACATGGCGTTCCTGAAATCGTCCTAACCGGTGGCTTCGCGGCACCAACCGGGTAGGCCCCATACGGGATTACCTGGCAGGTTCTGCAGCGCGATCAACAGAACTTCATCCAGTTTGCTGTGTCAACCAAGCAACCGACGGGGCAGGGTATCTGGAGTGCGAACCTCGGGGCTTCATTTCTGAAGACATTGGACCTGGCGATTCTGTTTGCCAATGTTAGTTTTACACATACTTTTCGCAAGCATTTTGCTGATCTGGGTACCCGTGCCGATACCATGACGCCGGGTACCGTGTATCTGGGTAATGCCTTCAACTATGGCGTTGGTATTGCTTTCGTCCTCAACGAGAAAACCAATTTGAGCATGGCCTTCTCGCAGCGTTTGAATGGCAATGCAAAGATCCGTGCTGATGACGCCACTTTCAGTGAGACCATCATTGGCAGCGATGGTAATGCGGCAACCTTGAATATAGGCATGACTTACGCACTCAGCGACAAGATGACCTTCGTCAGCAGTTTGGGGATTGGACTTGAGCCCGGATGCGCCGGACTTCATGCTTGCTGCCAAAGTCCTGTTTACACTGTAGGGTACCTTTATACATCTACTGTGCGGCCCAGTTACTGCGTTGCGTCCTTACTCACCTATCGACTATCTGTCTGATATGCCTAGGATATTCACTCCGTGGCACCTTGTACTCGAACCGCTCGCTACGGTTTTTAGAGATGCCCTGTAACGGTGGCTCGGCTCGGTGAGATAGGCCGGAGGACTTGACAAATATATTTGCACTCAGGATTATGACTGTCCAGTCAGTCATCCATTATTTTCTAGGATACGGTGCAGCCACTATGCAAAAGGGCAATACGGGCTCGCAACAGCGGCAAGAAGCGGTTCTTCGGGCTGCCGTTGAGGTTTTTGCAAAACGAGGATTCCAAGGGGCGACCGTCGAGGAAATTGCCCGGCGGGCAGGTGTCGCAAAGGGCACGCCATACCTCTATTTCTCCGACAAGGCGGACATGTTCTACGCTGTGTTTGAACAATGGTCCAGCGAGATCATTGCGGCCGGTTCCCCATTGGAGTCAAGTGCGAGATCCAGTGCGCGAGATCGGCTGATGGCCCTGGCACTGGGGGCCGCCGACTATATGGGCGCCCACCGGGAATGGTTTCCGCTCAGCATGGAAGTCTGGGCAGCCTCGGGCATTCCCGCGTTGCGGGAGCGATTTTCAGAGGCACTCAAGGAACTCTACGCCCGCTACCGGGAGACGATCGTTGCAATTGTCCATTCCGGTCAGGTGAGTGGCGAATTCCGCAAAGATGTGGATCCCTATGCCTTGGCAGCGTTACTGACGGGCGCTGTGGATGGCCTGTTTCTGCAGTGCTGGTTTGACCCGCAGCTGAATGCCAAGCACCTGCTGCACGGATTCTTTGATGTGCTGTTGCGCGGGCTCGCCAATCCCGAACTTGGAGATCGCTCATGAATGTGAAGCCATCGGTACGGCTCGCGTTTGCCGTTGGCTGTGTGTGGCTGCTGTTCAGTAATGTCGCACTTGCTGCCTCTGATCCCACAGCACTGGTCAAGGCGATGTTGCAGCACTGGCGTGGTGACAGCTCTTACACGGAAATAACCATGCGCATCCATCGTCCGGATTGGCAACGCAGCATGCAGCTCCTCTCCTGGACCCGCGGAAAGCAAGACGCATTGGTACGTTTTATTGCTCCGCCGGGTGACTCGGGCAACGCAACCCTGAAGCTCGGTCCATCCCTGTGGCTGTTCAATCCGAAACTCAGTCAGGTCATCAAACTACCGTTCTCGATGATGGCCCAAAACTGGATGGGATCGGATTTTTCATACAACGATCTGGCCAAGTCGGAGCAGATCGTGACCGATTACACGCACACATTCGGCTCGGTAAAGGAGCATGGCAAACATCAGATATTTACGGTGGTGTCCATACCCAAGCCCAATGCACCGGTCGTATGGGGCAAGGTGATATTGAATATTCGCGACGATGATGTCCTGCTCGATGAGACCTATTACGACCAGAACATGAAGCCTGTACGACAACTCAAGACCCTGCAGGTCTCATCACTGGGCGGGCGCCCGTATCCGGTAGTGATGCGCATGAGTCAACTCGACAAACCTGGCACATGGACGGAGCTGCATTACACCAAGGGGGTGTTCAATCTGCAGTTGCCGGGCTATCTGTTTACGCTGTCCAACCTGCGCAACCCACGCCCCTGGAACATTCCGTGATCGCGCTGGCCTGGCGCAATCTGTGGCGGCGACCGCATCGTACAATATTGACTCTGCTGGCCATTGCCTTTGCCTGCCTGGTGATGGTCTTTCTCCTCTCACTGCAAGTTGGCACGTATGCCAGCATCAAAGAGAGCAGCCTGGGTCTTTTCGACGGTTACGCGCAAATACAAAAGCCGGGTTATCTGCGCGATCCGAACATTCGCAAGTCGTTTCCCCATACGGGTGAAATGGTCCGTTCGCTTGAGGCCATAACAGGCATCAGCACCGTGGCGGCACGGGCGCAGAGCTACGCTCTCCTCTCGAAAGGTTCGCATAGCCTGGCAGCGATGATCGTCGGTGTTCAACCCGGGGCAGAGCGCCGGGTTTCACGGATCACTGCAATGATGCGCTCCGGACACTATCTTCGCAATCCGAAGGCCGCCGAAATCGTTCTGGGGGACGCACTGGCCCGCAACCTGGGGGTGAGTGTGGGTAGCCGTGTAACCCTGCTCGGCATGGGTCGGGATGGCTCTGTCGCTGCCGACATACTGAACGTAGTGGGGGTGTTCTCAAGTGGCATCAAGGATATTGACCGGCAGTTGGCCGAAATGCCGCTGCTGCGTTTTCAAACCGATTTTGCGATGTTGGGCAAAGTCAATCTTCTGGTCTTGTCCGGGGATTCATTGGGGTCGGTCAATGGCGCACTGCCGGCTATTCAACGCCTGCTAAAGCCCAAGGGGCTTGTAGTACTTGATTGGCAGAAATTGGAGCCGGGCGTCAAGGGGATGATCGAACTCGATGCCCGCACGTCGTTGCTCTGGTATGCCGCCTTGGTCATTGTGGCCGTCGCGATCCTGCTCAACACAATCTTCATGTCGGTTCTGGAACGGACCCGGGAATTGGGTGTGCTGTTGGCCTTAGGTATGCGGCCAGCTGCGGCCGGGCGCATGGTGTGGCTGGAAATCCTGATGCTGCTGGCCATGGGAATCGTGCTGGGTATGGGTCTCGGGGCAGCTACGGATAGCTGGTTTGCCGTGCATGGACTCAACTTGCCGGGTGCCCAAGGGGTATTTTCCAGGTGGGGAATATCAGGATTGATGTATACGAAGCTGACGGTTTTCAGTTTATTCACGGGTCCGGCGGTACTCGCAGTCTGCACAGCGTTGGCCGGGGTATTTCCCTTTCTGCATGTGAGTCGTTTGAAACCGGTTGCCGCGATGAGGGCTCCATGATGGGAAAATCAGGGCTTCTCGCGGTCATGGGTTGGCGTAACCTGTGGCGTAATCCGCGTCGGACAGGCCTGATCCTGGTCGCGGTTGGCATTGGGGTATGGTCTACATTGAGCTTTACCGCGTTGCTTCAAGCCTGGAGCGCCAGCAGCTTGCAGACGGCTCTCATTGACATGACCGGACAGGGGCAGATTCATGCCCGGGGCTATCTCGATAATCCCGGTGTCGCACATCGCATGGCTCCGCCTCGGGCGAGTTTGAAAGCCCTGCTGAAGCGTCCGGAAGTTCAGCAATGGGCGTCGCGCGTGCGGGTTCCTGCCGCGATCCAGAGTGCCTATGAGACCCTGCCCGTCAGCCTAATCGGTATCGATCCCGCGCGTGAGCAGGGCTTGTCGTTTATCGCCACAGCGGTCAGCGCAGGACAACCTCTGGCGAGTGCAGATTCACCAGGCATCCTGCTTGGGCGCGAGTTGGCGCGGCGCTTGCGCATCAAAGTCGGACAGCGAATCGTCTTGATGAGTCAGGACGCGAACGGAGCGCTCGCCGAGCGTGGTTTCAAGGTAAACGGCCTGTTTTCGGCCACACGCCAGGCCGAAAAACGCTACGTTTTTGTCGGCATCCGGCAAGCGCAGAGCATGCTTGGTATAGGCCAGAGTATTACCGGCATTGCCTTCAATCTGCACAACATAAATCACCTGAGCCGCTTTCTCGGGCAACTGCGCCAGGTGGTCCCAAAACTGGATGTCCAGTCTTGGGAGACCTTGCGTCCGGTGGCTAAGGCGGTGAGTCAGTTGTCGAACAGTTTTATCCTAATGTGGATCTTCATCATATTCGTATTGATGGCCCTCGGTATCGTTAATACCTTGCTGATGTCTCTGCATGAACGGGTGCGCGAACTGGCGCTCCTGCAGGCTCTGGGATTACGCCCGAATCTGATTTTTACCCAGGTCATGATGGAATCGGCACTCGTCGTGCTGCTGGGCGTCGTGCTTGGCATGGTGCTGGCCGCCGTGACGGTGCTGGCTTTTCACAACGGGCTCAATCTTGGCTTCCTCGCCCGGGGTTCCGAGTGGCTCGGTGCCGGCCAGGTGCTCTACCCACGCTTAAATATCTCTCAATTCCTCGGTATCGGTGCACTGATCTGGGTTCTTGGATTTACAGCCAGCCTTCTACCGGCCTGGCGCATCGTCCACCGCGTTCCCATCGAAGCCATCAACCGGAGTCCGTCATGAATGACAATGCGCTGCAGGCGATCGTAAGCTGTCGTCACCTCAACAAACAATATGGGCAGGGAGAGATGGCTGTCCACGCCTTGCAAGACGTCGATCTGGATATTCGCGCCGGTGAGTTCGTGAGCTTGTCCGGCCCTTCCGGGTCCGGGAAAACCACGCTACTCAACCATCTTGGTGGACTGGACCGGCCCACCAGTGGAGAGGTTACGGTTGCGGGTCATCGACTTAGTGAACTGGATAAGGGCGAGCTGGCTGATCTACGGCTCAACAAAATTGGCTTTGTTTTCCAAGCCTTCAATTTGATCCCGGTACTCAGTGCCTATGAGAACGTGGAATTCATCCTCCAACTGCAGGGTGAGCATGCGCGGCAGCGACGAGCCCGATCAGGCGAGATGCTGGCTGAAGTTGGCCTGCAGGGACTTGGTGAGCGGCGTCCGGGCCAGCTCTCCGGTGGTCAGCAGCAACGAGTTGCCATTGCCCGTGCCATGGCGTCGACTCCGGCAATTGTCTTCGCCGACGAACCCACTGCCAATCTCGACACGGCGGCTATGGATGAACTGCTTGCGCTCATGAGTCGACTCAATAAAAGTCGCGGTATGACTTTTTGTATCGCCAGTCATGACCCGCGTGTCATCGAGTACACCCTGCGCCAGGTTCGCATGCGTGATGGCCGGATTGAGGTGGATGAACGGGCGTGATGCGAAGATTCACACCAATCTTCCTGGCCACACTATATGCCACGTTATCGTTGGCG
>CAJXGK010000046.1 GCA_913053815.1 uncultured Rhodanobacteraceae bacterium | reverse complement strand
CCGCGCATCCCCGAGCTGGTGCGCGAATTCAGCAAGCGCCTGGGGATGCGCGGCCTGGGTGGCGTGCGCTACACCAGCGAAGCACTACAGGTACTGCAAACCTATCCGTGGCCGGGTAACGTCCGCGAGTTGGGCAATCTGGTCGAGCGGATGGCGATTATGTATCCCAATGGCGTAGTACGGGCGGCTGACTTACCGAAGAAATACCGTTCAGGCGCCCAGAATCTGGAGGTTGCGACAGCGGCACAGTTGTCCGAAGTAGGTCGCCAGGAGGTTGAGATGTTGTTACCTAGTGCGGGTCTCGATTTGAAGGAATACTTAGCATCGGTCGAAATTGCGTTGATCCAGCAGGCCCTAAACCTGTCTGGCGGGGTGGTGGCACGGGCGGCGAATCTACTGCATTTACGGCGTACTACCCTAGTTGAAAAATTGCGCAAATATGAGATAAGCGCTGTAGTTAGAGAAGCGACGGGAACTTGACGCTGTTTCAATGTCAAGCCATGGGTATCTTACAAGTCACTGAAAACGGGGCTTATCCGTCCTGGTATGAAATCTGCTTGAGGGTTATTCAAAACCTGGATGGAAGCAGTCGAAAATGCCGGCCACGCCGCCTACCCGCGAAGCACTTAGTGAAGCCTTCGCCCAGTTCAACGATACCTCGCGAATGCTCGCTGAGTCCTATTGCGACTTGGAGCAGCGGGTCAGCGATCTGACCCGGCGGCTGGCCCAATCCGATCAAGCCCGGTTAGGGGCGCTGCAAGCCCGCGAGCAGTTATCGGAACGACTTGAAGCCCTGTTGCAATGCCTGCCCGGTGGGGTGGTGGTTCTGGACTCCGAGGGCCGGGTATTGGAGTGCAATCCATCGGCCAGCGACATGCTGGGTGAGGCCACACTTGGTACGTCCTGGGCCGAGGTCGCACGACGTATCTTTGTAGGCGGCGAACTGGATGAATTTGAACTTGCCGACGGCCGGCGAGTGAGTTTGGCCCGGCGGGCGATGAGCGATGGAAGTGCGGTCTTACTGTTGAGCGACGTGACCGCGGCGCGGGCCTTGCAGCGCCAGCAGGATCGGCAACAGCGGCTGGTGGCCATGGGTGAAATGAGTGCCCGGCTAGCCCACGAGTTGCGTACCCCGCTGGCGACCGCTGTACTGCATGCTTCCCGTCTTACTACCGGTACCGTGCCTGTCGATGATAGCCCCCGCGTGGCCGGCAAGATTCTTGAGCGGCTGCGCTTACTGCAGCGGCTGCTTGATTCCACCCTGGCCTTTGTGCGGGGCGAGCGGGAGGATGGCGAATCGTTTGATGTAGCGGCTTTGCTTGCCGAGGCCCTGAGTATTGCTGGCTTGCATGCGGAGGGTGATGGCCTCAGGGTCACTGTAGAGCACGCGGTTGCACAGACTTTACTAAGCGGTCAGCGGGCTTTGTTGGCCGGGGCGCTGGCCCATGTGCTGAACAATGCTTGTGAGGCTTGCGGCAGCCCGACCGGTATCAGTATCACTGTGCAACGTACCGATATGCTGCTGAAGATCAGCATTCGGGATCAAGGCCCCGGCATCTCCAGCCAGCACGCGGAACATATCTTCGAAGCTTTTTACACCACTCGCCGTGGAGGTACCGGCTTAGGATTGGCGGTGGCCCGGGCTCACGGTGGGGAGTTGCGCTGGGTGGCTCAGGATGGACCGGGAGCCCGATTTGTATTGAGTCTTCCCGTCCTGTCCCAGGAGATGTCCAGGCCGCGCAGCGCCATTTTACCGAGTCACTTCACGACGCTGAATTCTGGCGAGGAGGTCGGTCATGTCTAAACTGGATATTCTGGTGGTCGAGGACGACCGCGATTTGCGAGAAGCCCTGCTGGAGACCCTGCATGGGGCGGGGTACAGTGCCGACGGGGTTGACAATGGCCCGGCCGCATTACGGCGTCTGCAACAGCATGCCGTGCGGCTGGTGCTCAGCGACGTGCAGATGAGTCCCATGGACGGCCCGACTCTGCTGGTGGAATTGAAGTCCCAGCATGCCGACCTTCCAGTGGTGATGATGACGGCCTATGGCACCATTGAACAGGCGGTAGAGGCCATGCAGGAGGGGGCCGTAGATTACCTGGTCAAGCCCTTCGAATCAGCCGTGCTAGAAGAAGTCATACGCCGACATCTGCCTGCGGCAGAGGATTTGTTTGAGGATGCGATCGTGGAAGACCCTCGCTCCCGGGCGTTATTCGAACTGGCCTGTCGCGTTGCCGCCAGTGATGCCACGGTCATGATTACCGGTGAAAGTGGTACCGGTAAGGAAGTTGTGGCCCGCACCATTCACCGTCATTCACCGCGCGCCGAGGCGCCGTTTATAGCGATCAACTGCGCGGCAATTCCTGAGGCGATGCTGGAGGCCACCCTGTTTGGCTATGAAAAGGGAGCATTTACCGGTGCCCAGACCGCTCATCCAGGCAAGTTCGAGCAGGCTCAGGGTGGCACCCTGTTACTGGATGAGGTCAGTGAGATGCCTTTACTTTTGCAGGCCAAGTTGTTACGGGTGTTGCAGGAGCGGGAGGTGGAACGGCTGGGGGGGCGCAAGGTCATCGGCCTGGATGTACGCGTGCTGGCGACCAGCAACCGGAGGCTTCGCGATGAAGTGGCGGCGGGCCGCTTGCGTGAGGATCTATATTTTCGTCTCAACGTGTTTCCCCTGCACGTACCGGCCCTGCGTGATCGCCCCGGCGATATTCTGCCGCTGGCCCGCAGCCTGTTGGCGCGGCACTGCCGAGGTCGACGGTCGACCCCAGTGCTGAGCCGGGAAGCCGAGGTGCGACTGCTCGGTCACACCTGGTCCGGCAATGTACGTGAACTCGACAATGTCATGCAGCGGGTGCTGGTGATGACCAATGCCCACCGCGTCGAAGCGGCGACGTTGGTGTTAGAAGATCTGCTTGAGAGTGACAGAAATCCGCCACCGGTCAGTGCTGAGGACCATAACTCGGACCTGCAAGGAGCGCGTCGTCGTAGCGAGTACGGTCTGATTCTCGATACCCTGCGGGAAACCGGGGGCAATCGGCGCCTGATGGCCAGGCGTCTGGGGGTCAGCGAACGCACCTTACGCTACAAACTGGCTCGAATGCGGGCCAGTGGCATCAATCTGGTCGATCCCGGCACAGCTTGTGCATAACCAACATCCGTAACCCTTAACGATGAGGTGGTCATGAATCCCATAGACGTCAACGGACTGCTCGCGCAAATGCGGGCCTTGAGTGCCCAGGCCGGCCTGCCGACGGCACCTGTGGCCAATTCGCAGCAATCGGCCGGGGTGCAGGAATTTGCATCGGTCCTGAAGCAGGCGGTGCAAGGTGTGGAAGGTACCGAGAATCAGGCCGCCAAGTTAAGCGCGGCATTCGAACGAGGGGCTCCGAATACCGATCTCAGTCAGGTGATGCTGGCCGTGCAGAAGGCTGACTTATCGTTCCGGACCATGAACCAAGTTCGCAACAAGTTGGTCGAGGCCTACAAAAACATCATGAGCATGTCCGTGTAAGAGCTCCAATGTGCCTTGAGCCATGAGTACCGACGTAGCCTCTCTCCCTTCGAAACCCTCCGCGCGCTTGAACGGCTTGTCCGGCCTGGGTGCCCTGCCGGGGGTCCGCCAGCTAATGCTATTGATCGGTATCGCTGCGGCGGTAGCCATCGGTATTTCCCTAGCACTGTGGATGCGCACCCCCGATTTTTCACTGCTATTTGGGGGTCTCGGTGCTAAGGATGCGATGGCGGTCACCCAGGCCTTGAATGGCTTGGGTGAACCTTACCGCATCGGCCCGGACGGTCATTCCGTGCTGATCCCCAGCGGGGATCTGGCCGCGGTGCGAATGAAACTTGCCGCACAAGGTCTGCCGCGTGGCAACGTGAGTCTGCGGGCCGGTGCGGCGGCCAGTTCCGGCTCCACGTTCGGCTTGAGTGATTTTGCCGAACGGATGCGTTACCAGGCCAACCTGGAGAGTGATCTGGACAGCACCATTGCCAGCTTGCAATCGGTGAGTGCGGCACGAGTCCATTTGGCCATGCCGGAATCTTCGGCTTTTCTGCGCGATCGTCAGCCGGCTAGCGCGTCGGTGGTGGTTACGCTATATGCCGGCCGAAGCTTGAGTCCCGGCCAGGTGACCGCCATCGTGCATTTGGTTGCCTCCAGTGTGCCCGGCCTGGATGCCAGGCACGTATCGGTAGTTGATCAGAGCGGCAATTTGTTGACCAACGGTTCGCCAAACGGAGTGGCCGCCCAAGCTGATCGGCGGTTTCGGATAGCCCAGATGGTGGAAAACAATTATGCCCGGCGGATTGTGGCAATTCTGACCCCGATTGTCGGCGCTCGTCATGTACGGGCTCAGGTGGTAGCCAATCTCGATTTCACCCAGACGGAGAAGACCAGCGAGACCTACAATGGTAAAAAACCGGCCTTGCGCAGCGAACAGACCAGCCGTCACCGAGAGCTGGCCAGTGCGGCATCGGGGGGGGTTCCTGGGGCGCTTAGTAATCAGCCGCCGGTGACCCCGGTGCAGGCCACTGCGGCCAAGCCTGTTGCGGGCACCGCACCGACTCCCGCCCGCAGTAGTTCGGCGGCACGTTTGCAGCCGGTGAATATTTCCAGCACGGCAACACGGAATTATGATCTGGACCGCACTATCAGTCATGTGCGTGATGCGATTGGCGATATCACTCACCTAAGTGTTGCGGTATTACTTGATGACCGGATGGTCCCGGGCAAGGGCGGTAAGCTGCAGGCCAAGCCCTACAGTGTTAAGGAATTGGCGCAAATCACTACGCTGGTCAAGAACGCAGTGGGCTTCAACGCGGCTCGTGGCGATGTGGTAAGTGTGATCAATGCGGCTTTTCAATCAATCCCCATGGTGCCCCCAGTGTCACACCCGACGCCGTTTTGGGATACCCCCGGGTTTCGCGGCCTGTTTAAGCTTGTCATCGGCGCGATACTGATGCTGGTGTTGATTCTGGCGGTATTACGGCCCTTACTAAAAAGTCTGCTGCGAGGCAATTCTGAATCTCGTAACCAGGGCTCGTCCGCGCTGATCGCGGCGCGGGCTGAGCCGGCCGCTGATCAACTGAGCCTGGGTGATAGCGGTAAGCCTTCAGAGGCGGCCATGGGCTATGAGCAGAAGCTTGCTTTGGCCCAGCGTACGGCTTCTCAGGACCCTCGCCAGGTTGCCCAGGTCGTACAGGGCTGGGTGGCTGAAGATGGCTGATAGGGCAGAGAAAATGCCTGGCTCAGAGCGTGCCGCGGTGCTGATGCTGGCACTCGGTGAGCAAAATGCCGCTGAGGTATTACGTCATCTGCAGCCCAGCGAGGTGCAAGCGCTGGGCAGCGCAATGGCTTCCATGAAAGGGTTGGAGCGCGGCCGGGTCGAGATTGTTCTGGATGAGCTCAACGCCACCCTGTCACAACAGGCGGGTATCGATACCGACAGCGAGGACTACGTGCGCAAGGTGTTGATGAATGCGCTGGGGGAAGAGCGCGCTACGGCGCTGATTGACCGAATTCTGCTGGGGCGCAGCGCCAAGGGCCTGGAGTCGCTGAAATGGATGGAAGCGCGTGCCGTGGCCGAAATGATCGGCCAGGAGCATCCCCAAATCATCGCCATCATTCTCGCGCATCTGGAACCCGACCAGGTTGGGGATATCCTGGGCTATATGCCGGAGCAAATCCGTGCTGACGTGATCATGCGGGTGGCGACCCTGGACGGGATTCAGCCGCATGCCTTGCATGAACTTGATGAGGTCATGGAACGACAGTTTTCCGGTAACGTCAGCAAGTTCAAGTCTTCCAAGGTCGGCGGCGTCAAGGCGGCCGCGAATATTCTTAATGCCATGGAAACGACTCGTGAAAACCTGCTGATGGCCTCGATTCACGAGGTGGATGAGACGCTTGGCAATCGAATTCAGGAACTGATGTTTGTGTTCGACGATCTGGCCAAGATGGAAGATCGGAGCATGCAGACCTTGCTGCGCGATCTTCCCGGTGAGCGCCTGGTGGTGGCGCTGAAAGG
This sequence comes from uncultured Rhodanobacteraceae bacterium, assembly GCA_913053815.1. Lineage (GTDB taxonomy): Bacteria > Pseudomonadota > Gammaproteobacteria > Xanthomonadales > Rhodanobacteraceae > Metallibacterium. The sequence goes on along the minus strand of CAJXGK010000046.1, from coordinate 4,305 downwards.
TGCTGATCCGAAACTCAGTGAAAAGATTTTCGCCAATATGTCCAAGCGTGCCGCAGACATGTTGCGTGACGATCTGGAAGTGAAAGGCCCGGTTCGGGTCAGCGAGGTCGATGCGGCGCAGAAGGAAATTCTGGGCATTGCCCGTAAACTTGCTGACGCCGGGCAGATCAGTCTTGGTGGCGAAGGTGAGGATTTCGTCTAGAGTGGGGCCATGACAACGACTTCTATTCTCGTACGCGAATCGGTTACCGGGGCCGAGCGTTGGCGGCAACCCGAGCTGAGTCCGGATGTCGGGCGTGGCCCGGGCAGCGCCAATACGGTGCAGCACATCGAGGCTCTGGAACAGCAGGCTCACGATGAGGGTTTTGCGCGAGGCTTGGCCGAGGGCCGGGCCCAGGCTCAAGAAGCACTACAGCAGCGCCTGGGTGAGATCGAAGGACTGCTGGACCGTCTGGCCCAACCACTCGAAGACCTCGATGACGAGCTTGAAGGACAGCTGGTGGAGATGACCATTGCCATGGCCAAGCAGTTGATTCGGCGTGAGCTGCGCACCCAGCCCGATGAGATCATCGCGGTGGTACGTGAGGCCTTGGTGGTATTGCCTGCCGCCTCGCGTTGTTTGCGGGTGCGTTTGCATCCCGACGATGCCGTATTGGTGCGTGAGGTTCTGCAGCATGGCGAGGGTCATTCCGGCTGGAGTATCGAGGAAGATCCCTTGCTTGAGCGGGGGGGGTGTGTGGTGCAGGGTGAACATTCCGAAGTGGATGCGCGGCTGGACAAACGGATTGGTGCAGTCGTGCATGCCATATGGGGTGGTTCTCGCGACGCGGATCGAACGGTACCTGAGAACGGTACCTGAATCGTGAACACTTATATTGAACGATTAAGCGCAGCGCGGCGGCAGCTTTGGCACCGCCAGCTTGGCCAGCGCATGGAAGCACTGCATGGGGTGGCGCCACTGCGGGCAGCGGGGACCTTACGGCGGGTTGTCGGCCTGACCCTGGAAGCGGTCGGTTGCGAAGCTCCGTTGGGAGGGCGTTGCGAAGTTCAGGATGCCTCCGGTACGCAGATTGAAACCGAGGTGGTGGGATTTTCCGGAGACCGGCTGTTTCTGATGCCCACAGGAGAAATGCGCGGTCTGCTTCCTAATGCCCGGGTCACGCCGGTAGAAGGTGGTTCAGAAGCCCGGGTCGGTGAGAACCTGCTGGGTCGGGTGGTCGACGGTGCGGGTCGGCCGTTGGATGGCTACGGGCCGCTGCATGTCCGGGACGAAGTCCGGCTCGAAGGATCGACCATCAACCCGATGTTGCGTACCCCGATTACTGAACCCCTGGATGTCGGGGTGCGCTCGATCAACGCCCTGCTTACGGTGGGCCGTGGCCAGCGACTGGGCTTGTTTGCCGGATCCGGCGTCGGCAAGTCAATCTTGTTGGGCATGATGACTCGATTTACTGAGGCCGATGTGATCATTGTGGGTTTGATCGGCGAACGGGGCCGTGAGGTGAAAGAATTTGTTGAGCAGATTCTCGGCAAGGAGGGTATGCGTCGGGCCGTGGTGGTGGCGACGCCGGCCGACCATCCGCCGCTGATGCGACTGCGCGGCGCATGGTATGCCACGGCCATCGCGGAATATTTTCGTGACCGGGGTTTAAAGGTGCTGTTGCTGATGGATTCGCTGACTCGCTTTGCCCAGGCGCAGCGTGAAATTGCCCTGGCCATTGGTGAACCTCCGGCGACCAAGGGCTACCCTCCTTCGGTGTTTGCGCGGATGCCGGCGCTGGTCGAGCGGGCTGGTAACGGTATCCAGGGAGGGGGTTCGATCACGGCCTTTTACACAGTGTTGACCGAAGGGGATGATTACCGACACGATCCCATTGCTGATTCGGCGCGGGCCATTCTGGATGGCCATATCGTGCTATCGCGGGATCTGGCCGAATCCGGCCACTTCCCGGCGATCGATATCGAAGCCTCGATCAGTCGCGTCATGCCGGCCGTGGTCGAAGCAGGTCGACTCGATCTGGCCCGCAGGTTTCGGCAACTCTATTCGGCCTACAGCCAGCAGCGTGACCTGATTACCGTGGGGGCCTATCAACGTGGTAGTGATCCCCGGGTGGATGAGGCCATTGCCTACTGGCCACAGCTGTCAGCGTTTTTACAACAGGATGTGGATGCACCGGTGGATTACCAGCAATCTGCCGCGGCACTGGAGCAGGTGCTGCAGCGGCCGGATGAGCCGGGGAGTGTCGCATGAGTCGTGGAGATCGCGGTCTGGTGCGGGCTTCAGAGATGGCTGAACAAAAGGCCGAAAAGGCCCTGCAACGGGTTGCTTCGTCACAGCAGGTCGTCGCCGACATGGAGCAACGTTTGATCCAACTGAAACAGTTTCACACCGATTATACTTGTACCGCCGACCCCACAACCCTTGGCAATATGCAGGCGATCTTGAACCGGCGCAATTTTATTCGTAGGATCGAGGAAGCCATCATCTACCAACGCGATCTACTGGAAAAAACCCGCCACGAACATCGTTGCGTGGAGCAGGCGTGGCGGAATGAGCGGGCCCAGGCCAAGGTGCTGGATCGGGTCTGTGAGCGGCACTCTGATGAAGCCCGCTGGGCCAGTGAGCGGACCGAGCAAGCGATGCTCGACGAGTTGTCACTACGCAAGCCCCGCATGACTGAATGACTGGCACGAATCCTGTATTGATCCTGGCTACCCCGCTGATCATTGATAGCCGATGCCTGCTGCCCCGTTGCCGATTACCCGTGTTTCCATCAACCCCAATAGCGGTGCTGCTCGGCAGAATGATGACGTCCACTCCCATTCCCAGAGGACGGGACCGGCAGTGGCTGGAACGGTATTTGCCGGTGTGCTGGCCCGGCGCAGCGGTACTGAGGTAGACCGTGGTACTAAGGCGAAGACTGCCCCGGATCCGGCCGCCAAGGTTGCCGCTAAGAGCCCGTCTGTTGACTCTAGCGTAGAGCAGGGCAAAGACAAGTCGAAAACGGCTTCCAAGGATTCCAAGGCAGCCGCCCAGGCGGCGAATGTGTTGCTTGCTGCGCCGCAGGTGTCCGTAGCTTCTTCCCGCCCCAACGGGGCGGTGGGCAAAGCTCAGTTACAGCGACTTGCCAAGGAGGGCAGGATCGTGCCGGGTCCGTCCGGCCAGCCCGGCAGCTTGTTGCCGGAAAGCCCAGGTGGTGATACTAAGCTTATCGGTAAGCGGATAGATACGGTTCTGGGTAGCCCGGCGGTATTACCGGAGCACGGAGGTGCTGCCAAGCTTATTGGCAAGCGGATAGATATGGCTCTGGGTAGCCCGGCGGTATTACTGGATCACGGAGGTGCTGCCAAGACCTTGACCAGTAAACCAGATCAGCAAGGGACTGACACAATCAAGTTGACGGCGTCTTCCAAAGATCCTTCCACAACATTGTTGAAGAGTCTGTTCACGCAAAATTTGGCCACCCTTGTAGGTCGTCGAGGAGGCAAGGATCAGGGTCAAGCCGGAGCCGACTTTAAACAAGGGGTATCACCGGGTTGGGTGGGCAGTCCGATCGGCTTGTCCATAACGCCTACCGCTACTTCGGTGTTGCCGACAGTCACCGCTACCAATAATTTTTCCAATGCGCTGGCCAATCTGTATGCCGGTTCTACAGGATGGAATACAGCCTTGGGTAACGAAGTTGCCTGGATGGCCCGAGGTGCTATGCGACAGGTGCGCCTGCGCCTATATCCGCAACGACTCGGGAGTCTCGATGTACATATTCAATTGCAACAGCAACTCGTGAATGTCGCTTTCGTTGTACAGCATCCGGCGGCGGCTGGTGCCGTCCAGGATGCTTTGGCCCAGCTCGGCGGTATGTTGGCTCAGCAAGGGTTGAACCTTGGCGATACCCAGGTCTCCTACGGGCAGTCGCAGGCTTCCCCAGCTTGGCCCACAGCAGGCAAGAGTAACCGGGATGTCGATGAATTAGGAGATATCGCTGTGTCCGGCCTGAGTCGGCATGGGCTAGGTCTGTTTGACGATTTTGCCTGACCCAGGTCATAGCCGCTGGCTGGTGATTCCGCGCCGCGGGCCTTAAGCATGCGCCTCCTCATCGTTGTCAGACGGGAATCTACCGGCCCGCCCCCTTATTGTCATTCCCGCGCAGGCGGGAATCCAGTAAAGAAGACATGACCACGGAGTGGGCATTCGTAGTTGTTTGATTGTCTTGTAGCTGGCATGCCATCTCGCTGCGACGACTGCATACTGGATCCCGGGTCGTCGCCCGGGATGACCAGACAAGGGCATCGCAAACCACGGCC
>CAJXGK010000045.1 GCA_913053815.1 uncultured Rhodanobacteraceae bacterium | reverse complement strand
TCCAGTCAGCCACCTGCGGGCAGATATAGACGCGGCCTGAATAGTTCTGCCGGTCACCGGTTTGGCCGTCGCGATCAATACTGTTCTTGGAGGCCTGCGGGTCGTCGAAAGGCGCCAGTCCGACTTGGGCACCCATCATGGCCAGGAAGGTGGGTCGGTACTTGACTCCGCCGATAATACCGACCCTCCAGTGGTCAGAGTCAACCTTTGGCATTCTTCCCGGGATCATGCGATCAGAATTGTCGTGGGCATACATGATCATTCCCTGCCCCAGGTTGTGCAATTGAGCACCGCAGGCGGCGCCACGGGCCTGGTTTCTGGCCTTGGAGAGCGAAGGCAGCAGCAAAGCCACCAGCGAAGCGAACATCGACAGATAGATGATCACCTGCAGTACCGCGAACATACCGATCACCACGGCAAACGTGCCCGACCAAGCCAGTGTGAACGCTAACGCCGTGCTCAGAACCAACGCCACCCCGGGCGTACCACCGCGGCCAACCCGCGTGACTGGAGAAAAGAATAGGCGATCACGTCCCCATGACATCAGCACCCGTGCCGTCACCAATACGGTGCTGTTCATCACCCCCAGTATCGAAATCGGGACGATGGCACGAATCACGCTGGACCCTGCCTTTCCGAACAGCATCCCCGCTATGGTGCCAGCGACAAAAGAATCCCCGGCCATCCGCGAAACCGGCAGCATCCACTAGAAGGCCGCATTGAGCAACAGGTAAACGGTAATAATCAGGAATGCTCCACGGAAAATTGAACGGGGGATCTGGCGTCTAGGATCGTGCAGGTCCTCACCAAAGAAAATGGGAGATTGGTAACCATTGAAGGTATAGATCACGCCCTGCATTGCCAGTGCCAGGGCCACCAGCAGAGTCAAACCATGCGGCATCAGCAGCGGCACCTGAGCAACGGTTGGATGTGGCAACCACAGCGCTGCCACCGCAAGCCCGACCAGCGCGACCAGCTTGGCCACCGTACTGAGGGTCTGTATCTGCCCCCCCCCAACGCACACTATGCCAATGCAGCAACGCCAGCACGCCAATGACTCCACAGGCAACCAACCAGCATGGCCAAGGAACGCCGGCACAACCGCGGCACTGTACTCGCCGATAAGAATACTCAGTGCCGCAGTAGAGGTGCAATGGGTCAGTCAACCAGTCAACCAGGCCGACTATGAAACCGGCGTAGTCACCAAAAGCACGGCGCACGAATACGTAAGAACCGCCGGCGGTCGGTAACATAGCCCCAAGCTCCGCATACACGGTCGCGCCAAGCAGGATGCTCACGCCTCCGAACAGCCAGATACCGATATACCAGGCGGTATTAGGAAGATACGCCGCAATTTCCCTGGGAATACGCAGAAGGCCACCGCCGATGGTGGTCCCACCGCTACCGCAAGCGCGAATGCCATACCGAACAGGCGGTAGGCGCCCCTTGGCCGGTACTACGTTGACCGCACGAGTCTCTATTGCCGGCATACCTGCACGCCTAACTCGAGTGGGATCGGAGCCCCTTACCTCCTATCCTTTGCATACTGTGGTGGGCGATGTACCGGTCGTACCCGCACACCGCACCCGAGCGTGGCTTCACCTGACTTCTTGGTAAAACATCAGTCTTCTACCCCCCTCTACGCCATCGGCCCACGCCCACAGGTGACGTCGACCTATCCAACCTAAGCTTGTAAGGAGCTCTGACCCCGTTCTCGCATTTTTCTCCAGCGGGCGAGTAGCCGGGTGAGTTTTTCCCGGTAGTCGGCATAGACTTCGCGCTGGCCCTGGCTAGGGGCAGTGTCCGCCATTTCGAGTTTTGTCGCCAGCGTATCGAGCACCCCGGTGACAACCCTGAGCGAGCCTTCGCCGCTGTCACGCCAGGATTCGAGCGTCTTGATTCGGGCGGCAGGGCCACCGTGTTGTCGTAATTGCTTGAGGTAGCGACCGCTGGCGTCGTAGGCGGCAAGCGCCTGCTGCAGATCGGCCGAGATGGCGTTTTCCATCGATAGGTTGGCGTGCAGAGCCGACAGGGATACGTTTACGCCGGGGTTCATAGCAACCATCAATGGAGCCGAATACTGTTTGCCGTTCACGGCCAGCGTTACGCTGTAGTGTCCGGGCAGCACCAGGGCACCCTGCGGCACCAGCGGGGTGTCACCCGGCCACACGGCCGAAATTGAATAGTGATAGGTAATAGCCGGTGGACGCGGGCCGCGCAGATTCCATACCAAACGGTGCAGGCCGGCCCCCGTGGCCAGGCGTGGTGGCCGGCTGGCCCAACCAGCCTGGAAGTAGCGTTTGGCTTTCAAGTGTTGGGGCCGGACGGCGCTGGAGAAACGGCGCACGACATGGCCCGCGGCATCGGTCACGGTGAGCACGAGCGGACTGTTACTCGGCTGCTTCAGCCAGTAGTCGATGATGGCACCGGTGGGTGGGTTTTTCGCCAGCGGTTCGGAGGGTGGCGGTGGGGTGTCGCGGTGGGTGTCGCTGCGCAAGCGCAGGGCGACTGCCGGGGTGAACAGGTAGGCCGCATGCGACAAGGAGACCGCGCTCACTTCGCGTAGCGGTTGAATATCATCCAGCGACCAGAAGCCCCGGCCCATGGTGGCGGCGATGAGGTCATTGCCGTGTACGGTGAGATCACGCACCGAGGTGGTGGGCAGGCCGCGTCCGAGAAGGTGCCAGAGCCGGCCGGCGTCAAACGACACATAAACGGCCCGATTGGTAGCGGCATAGACCAGGCCCGCGCGTTGGGGGTCGACAGTTATGCTGCTGGTGTATTCATCCGCGGGCAGACCGCGGATTATTTTTTGCCAGTGCTGCCCGTTATCGGTGGTGCGGAACAGCAGGGGATGGAAGGCGCCGAGTCGGTGGGTGTCTACGGCAATATAGGCCGTGCCGGAGTGGCGTGGAGAAAGGGCGATGGCATCGACCCGTCCCCACAACGGCATGCCCCGGGGGGTGACGTTGTGCCAATGTCGCCCGCCGTCGGTGGTGAGTTGTACCTCGCCGTCGTCGGTGCCGATCCACAGGGTGGCGGAGTTGCTGGGAGACGGCGCGATGGTGTAGATCACACCGAAACCGCAGGCCTTGGCTGCAGTGAGCGAGTTCTGGGCGTGCCCGCAGTTTTTGGCGTGAGGGTTGGTGCCGGATAGATCGGGACTCACAATCTGCCAATGGGTGCCGTCGTCGGTGGAGCGAAACAGCATCTGCGCGGCGAAGTACAGCGGCTGCGTTCGACCCCGGCCGAAGGCGATCGGGCTGATCCAGGTGTAGCGATATTTGACCTTGCGCGGATCGGCACCGTAGCTTGATACCGGCCACGGCGATACATCGGTCACCTGGTGTGTTTTCGCATTCCAGCGCGATACGTAACCGCCGAGCCCGCTGCCAAAGACGAGATTGGGATTGCCCGGTTTGGGTACGTCGTAATCGCGTTCGTCGCCGCCGACCGGGTGCCACTGGCGCGGGCCGATGATACCGCTCGGTCCGCGGCTGGCAATGGCTACGGTGCCGGAATCCTGCTGTCCACCGTAGATCCAGTACGGGGAGCGGTTGTCGGTGGCGACATGGTAGAACTGTCCGGTGGGCTGGTTGTACCAGCTCGACCAGCTCTTGCCGCCGTTGACCGTGACTACGCTGCCCTGGTCGGCGGCGGTGATCATGTGGTCGGGGTACTTCGGATTGATCCACAGGAAGTGGTAATCATCGCCACCGGGCGCGCCCTTGATGAGGGTGAAATGTCGGCCGCCATCGGTGGACTTGTGAATCGAACGGCCCATCACGTACACAGTATCGGCATGATTGGGCGCAACGGTCACGCGGCTGAAGTAGGAGGAAGCCAGTTCAGAATTAGTGTTGACGAGTTGCCAATGCCGGCCGCCGTCCCCGGAACGATACAGGCCGGAGCCGCCGCCGCTCATCATGTTGTCCGCACCGATCTGCCCGGAAGCGGCGACGATCGTTGCATATACGATACGCCCGCCACTGCCGCGGGCGACCGCAAGCCCGATCCGACCCAGTACTCCGGTCGGCAGCCCGTGCCCTTCGAGCTTATGCCAATGCACGCCGCCGTCGGTGCTTTTGTAGATGCCCGAACCCGGCCCCGCCTGGGGCTGAAAGTAATCGAGCCAGGGGTGCATGCGCATCTGCCATGCGGCGGCATAGACGACTTGCGGATGCTCGGGGTCGCGGGCGAGATCCACCACGCCGGTATCGGCATTGATGTAGAGCGTCTGCTTCCAGTGCTTGCCGCCGTCGGTGGTGAGGTAGACACCGCGTGCGGGATTGGCATCGAAAATATGACCCAGTGCGGCCACCAGCACACGGTTCGGGTTTTTCGGATCGACCAGGATGCGCCCGATGTGGCGCGTATGGCGCAACCCGATGTTGGTCCAGGTTTTGCCGCCGTTAATGCTGCGATACACCCCGTCACCACCGGCGATGTCGTAACGGGCAGCCACCTGCCCGGTGCCGACGTAGATCATCTGCGGATCGGAGGGGGCAATGGCGAGCGCCCCTACGGTTGCCGCCGGCTCATGCTGCATCAGCGGTTGCCAGGTACGTCCGGCGTTGGTGGTTTTCCACACCCCGCCGTCGGCTGCACCGAAGTAGAACGTGTTCGGTTGATCGGGAATACCGACCGCCATCGTTGCCCAGCCACCGCGGAAGGGACCGACCAGACGCCACTGCAAACCGTTGGCAACGGTGGCGGCGGGTGAAACCGTAACCGCGACGGCCGGGATGGGCAACAGCACCGGCAACAGGAGCAATGCGGCCAACAGACCCAAACTACGCCGCCACAGCGATGAAAACAAAGGCACAAAATAATTCCGGGTCATGCTGAGTTCCATGATGAGAATGCGGACGACCCATAGGGCAAGCGTGTAAACATACTCGTTCCCACTCGCCGACAACAGAGGCCGCCAGCTCAACCTCGCTGCACCACCCTGCGCCGGGACATGGCAAGATAATCGGTTCAGGTCTTCCACCCCGCCAACACCCAGCATGCACAAAATCCATTCATCACGATCTACTAGCCCCATACTTCCGGATTTGCTACGGTCAGGGCTGCAACTGGTATTCTGCGGTACAGCTCCCAGCCGAGCCTCCGCGGCCGCCGCGGCCTATTATGCGCATCCAGGCAATACCTTCTGGCGAGCTCTGTTTGAGGTCGGTATCACCCCGCGTCAGTTGGCGCCGGCGGAATACCCCCAGCTACTTGCCCTAGATATCGGTCTGACCGATCTGGCCAAGCAACATTCCGGCGTAGATGCGGACTTGCCCAAACAGGCTTTCGATGTCGCGGCACTGCATGAGAAGATCAAGCACTATCAGCCCGGCCTGCTGGCTTTCACCAGCAAGAACGCTGCAGAAGCGGTACTTGGATCACCCATCGACTTTGGATTACAGGCTCAGACCATTGCTTCAACACGTATTTTCGTACTGACCTCACCTTCTGGACAAGCTCGGCGCAGTTGGGATATTGCAATATGGCGCGCGCTCGCCGCCCAGCTACACCCGCATGGATCACCCTCGCTACGCTGAGGAAATTCGTGATTTTTTGTCCATCTCGTAACCGGCATACCATCTCGCAGTAACAATTTCACGCTGGATCCCGGGTCTGCGCCCGGGATGACGGGATTTCTTTCTGGTGACACCGTTAACGGTGTCACCCATCTACGGACGCTCTGCGCCCGGAACGACAAGACAAGCTTCCGTCCACCTGCGGTGGACGTGTTCCTTCTCTTGCTCGCCCAAAAGAATGGCGGCCGAGGTTCGCGTCCTACAGGTGCGTTCGGCGCCGTATGCGCCGGTTTATGGATCACATGGTGAGCGTAGGTTTTTCTGATGCCAGCTTGGCACCCAACAGTGCCTCGATCCGTTGTCGTACCACCTCGCCGTCTGAAGTGTGGCTAAATTGCACGCCGATCCCCGCGATCCGGTTACCTTGTGCCCCAAGCGGGGTAATCCAAACAACCTTACCGGTAACCGGAAAACGATCTTTTTCATCCAATAGATTGATTAACAAAAATAGTTCGTCATTGAGGTTATAGGTCTTGGAAGTGGGCACAAACAACCCCCCCCCTTCCAGAAACGGCATGTAGCTTTGATGCAGCGTTTCGGTATCTTTGAACTTTACCGGCAAGATACTCTGCCTCGAATTGCTACCTATGAGTTTGGATGAATCGGCCATGAGCCTACTCCGTACCGGCTTGAGCAAGGCTGGATGAATCAGCCGCCGCGGTCAAGCGCGCCGCATCGTCTGCCGAGATCCAGTTCCAAGAATCATAAATCCAGGGGGTGGAAATCCGACTGCGTATTTTCACAAAAAGTGGCGACGGCAACCGCTTATCGAAGTGCAGGATGAGGCCCTCTGCAGTGATGCTTAGACGCAAAGAACCTTCCTGAACTTGATCTATCAATGGCAAACGCCAAGTGCGGGGGTCGCTCAAGACCAGCAATTCGCAGCTATGCCCCAGCCAGGGCCAAGGCCGCCACGGTAGGAGTAGACGGGCCGCTACCGGAGCGGGTGGCGGCGGCAATGCTTCGACAAAATGCTCAGTTCTGCCAAGCAGACGTCGTAACCGGCCGCCGGACAAGGCGAGCTGTGAGGTGTGCGCTTCCAGCGCGTAAGCCTTGTTCGCAGCCTGTTCGGCAGGCAACCGTAGCTCTCCACCGCTAGAATGGGGACCGTGCACGCAATACCCCAACAAGGTCGGCCTGTTGGCAACGGGCATGGTCGCCATGGCCAACTCAAAGACAATACGCGCGGCACTATGGTCGGGGTGATGGTCGTCCAACGTCGGCAGCACCAGAAGATCGGGCTGCCATGTACTCAACAAACTACGGATCGGCTGCAGTATGGCCTGGGGATCATCGAGCAAGCGATCGGTAATACCAAGATCCGGCCACCCCAGGGCGGTTTGCACCGACTCGGAAAACCCCAGTCTGGTGAGAGCCAGCGCTGACTCACTCCGGCGGCGCTGCGCCCAGCGTCGCCGATCATGGGTATTGATACGCAGGCGTTTTTCCAGCCAGCGCTGTGGCCAGGGATTGTTATCGCCATCGGTTAACAACAACACGTTCACACTAGCGCCTGCCTCACGTACCGTCTGCAGCAACCCACCTGCGGCAAGAATTTCGTCATCCGGGTGGGGGGCAACGACCAGAACGCTCTTCGCACTGCCGATACGTTCATAACGGAAGGTTTCGTGACCACTCACTTTTTCAACCTCCAAGCGCCTGCACCTTTGATGGCATCCATGTCGCAAGGTTAACCCAGCCATCGCCAACGTGTCCGCATTCGTTCATCTCCGGTTTACCCGCACAGACCGCACCTCCATAGTCGATACTCGCAGGCTGAGAAAATCCATCAATACCAGATCCGGCCGCAAGGGGCCCCGCAACGCTTCACGGGCCTGATTGGCCTGCTCAAACAAGCCTGACCAAGTCCATATATCCCGCTTGATCCGTAACGGCCCGGTCTCTCCCTTGGCTAGAGCACACGTCTGTTCGGCCAGCCATTCCGCAGCGAAGCGGAGTCGTTCCTGCGGTTCGTCTTGCTTCCATTGACCGACGGTCTCCAAAACATCCGCCTCATGGCACAGTAACGCTATCAGGTCGCGGCGCACCTGGTCCCTCCGTGCCAAAGCCCCATCACCCACCAAGGCCAAAGCTCGCCCCGGATTACCTTGTGCCGCCGCCAACGCCGTGGCACAGTCCGGTATCCCCTGCTTCTGCAGCCAAGCCAGAGCTTGTTGTGGATCGGGCAGCGCAAAGTTCACCGCCTGACAGCGGCTGCGCAGAGTGGGAGGAAGCCGCCAAGGCTGGTCGGCAACCAGTGCTAACAGGGTATTCCCCCCCGGCTCTTCCAAAGTCTTGAGTAAAGCATTGGCCGCAGCCATATTAAGGCGGTCAGCAGGATCCAAAACGGTGATTCTCCAGCCTCCGAACTGGCTGGAAAGGGTCACCTGTGCACGCAAGATACGTACCTGATCGACCACAATCTCGGTGCGCTGTCGGCCTTCGCGATTAACCTCCCGACTGACCCGAACCAAGTCCGGATGAGTCCCTGCCCTACGCAACCGGCACCCATGACAAGTGCCGCAAGCCTGTTCGCCTTCGGGCAACTGACACAGCAGACGTGCCACCAACCATTCAAGCAGAGCACGCTTGCCCAAGCCCGCCGCCCCCCCAAGCAGCAGCGCATGCGGCATCCGGTCTTGCTCGATACGCTGGTTAAACTGGGTGCGGAGACCGTCGAGCCAGGATGGCCAGGCATTCATTGCCAGTCCCTCCAGCGCCGGTCAATTTCTGCGCTAGCTGCGGCGAGTACCTGCTCGGACGGGAGACTTGCATCCAACACGCAGAAGCGTTCGGGAAATGCCGCGGCCCGGGCTCGATAGGCCGCCCGCACCTCGGCAAAAAAAACCAGCGGCTCACGTTCAATCCGATCGCTTGGACCACGCCCCACTATCCGAGCTTGCCCCTGCTCCACCGGCAGGTCCAGCAAAAAGGTCAGATCCGGCTGCAGATCCTGGGTAGCCCAATGTTCCAGCGTAGCAATGCGCTCGAACGGCTGGCCACGGCCAGCCCCCTGGTAGGCATAGCTAGCATCGGTGAAGCGGTCGCAGATCACCCAATGGCCCGCTTTAAGCTGGGGCTGCAAGCAGGTACGCACCAGTTGCGCCCGCGCCGCAAACATCAACAACAGTTCGGCTTCCGCACAAATATCGGCATGGGCCGGATCAAGCACCAGCGTCCGCACCACCTCACCCAAGGGGGTGCCACCCGGCTCCCGCGTCAGTACCGGTTCGATACCGTAGGTTTCGAGATGGGCGCGGAGGCCTTGCAGAAGCGTGCTCTTGCCCGCTCCTTCACCACCTTCGAGAGTAATCAAGCGCCCCGCTCTCATGGCTTGGTTTGGTTATGCAGCAGGTAACGCTGTACAGCAAGATTGTGCTCAGCGAGGGTATCGGAAAACACGTGGCCCCCCTGTCCGTCAGCGACGAAATACAACGCCTTGCCTGTTGCCGGGTGCAGTACCGCCTGAATGGCCGGCTCGCCGGGTAACGCAATAGGCGTTGGTGGCAAGCCCGCCCGGGTGTAAGTGTTATAGGGCGTGTCGGCAGCCAGATCCTTGAAGGTAATATCCCCATGGTAGGCACTACCCAAGCCATAAATGACCGTCGGGTCGCTCTGCAAACGCATACCGATGCTGAGACGGCGCTCGAACACCCCGGCTATTTCCGGTCGTTCGGCAGGTTTGGCGGTTTCTTTTTCCACCATCGAGGCTAGAATCAGCGCCTGGTAAGAGCGGGTAATCGGTAACCCTGTGGCGCGTTGGGCCCACAACCTTGCAAGCATCTGCTGCATCGCTTGATGGGACCGCACCAGGATGTCGAAATCGCTCTCACCGAGTACAAAAGCGTAGGTTTGCGGCAGAAACCAACCCTCGGGATGGCCTCCGGATATCCCCAGGCGCAAGGCGATATCCGCACTACTCAACTGGGCGGACACGTGCTGCAAACCGGGCGTATGCGCAAGGCTGTTGCGTAATTGGGCAAAGGTCCAGCCATCAACGATGGTGAACATGTGTTGCACCACCTGCCCTTCACTTATCCGATCTAGCAAGGTGCTGGGGCTCATACCGGGTTCAAGTGCGTATTCACCAACATGCAGCACCCGGGTAACCCCCATGGCAGTAGCTAGGACGCGCCAGTAGGTGAAGGGAGCCGCTGTGTACTTGCGCTGCTGCAACTCGGTAACGATACGGCGCAGGTTCTCACCAGCTTGTACCACCACCGTGGCCTTGGCAGGGATCTGCATCGGGCCGGCGGCAAATTGCTGGTAATCGCGATACAGCCACCCCCCCGTAACAACCAGCAGCAGCAGTAATCCCGTCACTCCGACGAAGGCGACGCGGCCGATGCCATGACGACTCATAGCCTACCCTCATTACCTAAGTCGATGCTGATATCAGCGCAATGATCCTGCATGTCGCGTACCTGTGAATAAATGCCGGAGGAGCGATTTTTGAACCATGTAATAGAAAGTACACCTCGAAAACATAGAGCACGACCGCATTCACAATCTTGATTGCCGTACGGGTCTACTGTGCCCAACCTTCGCAGGTCTTCGCAGGCGTAGCAAGCAACGCTTTGTGGCCCACCCCGGTCCCATCTCGCTACTAACAAAAAAATACAGAATGGATTCGATTTCGGTCTCTGGCGCATAATCTCGAATCGTACCTAGGCGCCTGTCGGGCTTGGCGGGTCGTAGCGAGGTGGATGAAAAATCGAGGGCCGTTTTTTGATCTTGTGAGGCGAATAGGGGTTCTATTTAACGATAAAGAACGAAAAAATGGACCG
>CAJXGK010000044.1 GCA_913053815.1 uncultured Rhodanobacteraceae bacterium | reverse complement strand
CGCCTATCGACTTGATAGATCTCGGTGTTCACTCTGCGAGGCCTGGCACTCGGCCCGCTCATGACGGTTTTGAGAGGTTCCCGGTAATCAAGGTAAAACCCGCTAGAAAGGATGGTGAAGTATTCTTAGCAGTGTTTCCATCAATAGCTCAGACTGCGCAGAACAGCGGTACGGAAGATCACCTCGAAGAAAAGCGTGAAGCGAACCGGTAATAACTGACCACTCCGCTTCCCAGACCGTACCCGGTGTTGATCCGCCCGGTTTGCAGCCCCGTTCCATCATCACGGAGTGAACCATGGTCAAGAAACTGCAACCTCACGCTGAACTCGCCCCCACTTTCGGCTCCCGCGCCATGTCTGAACCGGTGCCGAAATACCGCTTGCCGGATACCGAAATGCCGCCCCGTACGGCCTATCAGATGATCCACGACGAGCTCATGCTCGACGGTAACGCCCGCCTGAACTTAGCCACCTTTGTCACCACCTGGATGGAACCCGAAGCCGAGCAACTGATGGCCGAGACCTTCGACAAGAATATGATCGACAAGGATGAATACCCGCAGACCGCAGAGATCGAGACCCGCTGTATAAATATGATCGCCCGCCTGTTCAACGCGCCCGAGGACGGTGAGGCGGTGGGCGTGTCGGCCATCGGCTCCAGCGAAGCGGTGATGCTCGCCGGCATGGCCTTGAAATGGCGCTGGAAAGCCCGCCGTGCAGCGGCCGGCAAAGCGGCCACAAAACCCAACCTGATCCTCGGTACCAACGTTCAGGTGGTGTGGGAAAAATTCTGCCGTTACTGGGAGGTTGAACCGCGTTACATCCCCATCGATGAAGGTCGTTACGTCATCACCCCCGAGGAGGTCATCCAGCGCATCGACGAGAACACCATTGGCGTGGTCGCTATCCTCGGTACCACCTTTACCGGCGAATTTGAACCCATCGAAGCCATCCACGATGCGGTGGTCGCGCATAACCAGCACCATGACCTGGCCGTACCCTTGCACATCGACGCGGCCAGCGGTGGCTTCGTCGCCCCTTTTATTCACCCGGATCTACGCTGGGATTTTCGCCTACCCAACGTAGTTTCCATCAATGCCTCCGGTCACAAGTACGGCTTGGTCTATCCCGGCGTTGGCTGGGCCATATGGCGCGATCGACAACACCTGCCCGAAGACCTGGTATTCCATGTCAATTACCTGGGTGGCGACATGCCCACCTTTACTCTCAATTTCTCCCGTCCCGGCAATCAGATCGTGGGTCAGTATTACAACTTTCTGCGTCTGGGCCGCAGCGGCTACACCCGCATCATGCAGACTTTGCGTGATATCGCCATGGAACTCGCCACCGCCATCGTCCAACTCGGACCCTTTGAGCTGCTCAGTGATGGCAGCACGATTCCGGTGTTTGCCTTTCGCCTCAAGGATGCCTCGCGCTACTCGGTATACGACGTTTCCGAGCGCCTGCGGGTACGCGGCTGGCAGGTACCGGCCTACACCATGCCCGCTGCAGCGGAGCACGTTACGGTATTGCGCATCGTCGTTCGCGAGGGCTTTTCCCGTGACATGTCCGAACTGCTCCTGACCGATCTCGGCAAGGTCATCAAGGAACTCGAAGACTCACCACCGGCCCAGCCCAAACAGCTCGACGGGCACTTCCACCATGGCTGAAACGGTGCGCCCTAAAGCCACCTTGGGTACCGGTGCCCTGCTTTCCATCGGTATCGGCGGCATGGTCGGCGGCGGCATTTTTGCCGTCACCGGCCTGACTATCGAACTGACCCATGGCGCCGCACCGATTGCCTTTGCCATCGCCGGTCTCGTCGCCCTGCTCACCGCCTACTCTTACCTCAAGCTCAGCCTGCGCTACCCCAGCGTCGGTGGCACGGTGGAGTTTCTCAACCGGGCCTTCGGGCCCGGGGTGTTGACCGGAGCACTGAGTATTTTGCTGTGCCTGAGTTACATCATCCTGCTGGCGATCTACGCCTACGCTTTTGGCAGCTATGGGGCCGAACTGACCGGTGGTGGTCATACGGCCCTGTATGGACTGGCCAGTGGAGTCCTGATTCTGCTCGGAGTTTTGAACCTGGTCGGACCGCATATTGTGATTCGCAGTGAAAACAGCTTCAATGTGGTCAAGATGTTGCTACTCACGGCTTTCATTGGCGTCGGGTTTCTGCTGCCGGGCGACTGGACCCGATTGGCCCCTCAGCAATGGGTGGCCCCGCTACCGTTGTTCGCCGGTGCCATGGTGATCTTTCTGAACTATGAAGGTTTCGAACTCATCGCCAACGCCGTACCACAAGCCATCGACCCGCAACGGTCCTTGCGCATTGCCTATCTTGGCGGTACGGCTATCGTGCTGCTGTTCTATATAGCGATCGTCAGCGTGGTTTTGCTGCATGCAAGTTTTGCCAACATCGCCCTGCACCGCGACTCGGTGCTATCCCTCTCGGCACAACTCATGGCCGGATCCATCGGTCGTATCGCCATCATCATTGCCGCACTCACCGCCACGGCCTCGGCGATTAACGCTACGCTGTACGGCTCCGGGCGGCTGACATACCTGATCGCCAAATACGGCGAGTTACCCGAATCCTTCGAAAAAAATATCCGCAATCAGCCTCTGGAGGGGATGATCGTCTTCGTGGCCTTGGCGCTACTGATGGTCAACCTGATCCCGCTCGCGGCTATCGCCACCATCGGTAGCGCCGGTTTTCTACTGGTGTTTGCTGCGGTCAATCTCGCCAACCTCAAACTGGCTCGGGAAACCGGAGCTCAACGCAGCCTGGCCGCCACCGGACTGATCGCCTGCATACTCGCCTTCACCGCCTTGTGCATACAGGTTCTAAGCGACCCCCAGACCCGCTGGCAACTGCTCATTCTCGGTGGCATGATCATGCTAGCCTTACTTACCGAACTCATTTACCGCCGTCTCAGTGGGCGTTCCATACATATGGGCCGAGCTTCTGCTTCGTGAAGTGATTCTACAAAGACGGCCAGCAATAACCATGCGCCTTTTAATCGTTCCGCATTCGAATGAATCCTTTACTGTGAGGCCCGTGTCAAAGACCTACCCGTTGGGTAGTGCTGAGGGCAACAAGCATCATCCTGAACGCAGAGTGCCCGCAGACGAGTCATGCCGCAGAACCGTGTCACCAGAAAAAGGCTTACCATCCCGGGCGCAGATCCAGGATCCACACTCTAGCGACACCATCCATTCGCGTCTCCAACATAATCCGGGCCGAGTGGATTTCCACCTCCGCGGGACGATGCCGACGCGGAAAAGAGGTCTCCGGGTGCGGTTTATACCCCGGTTCGAGCTAGCTTCAGCGGGCTCAACAAGACCGTTTATGGAAAGGCCGTCTGACCACCGTTATATCACCGAGCACCATGCGGGGTGCTGTTGACGGGAAGTCTCTTATGGAATGATGAGCTAGGAACCTGTCGGGCTTAGGGAGTCGTAGCGAGGCCGATGAAAAATTGAGGCCGGTTTTTTGATCTTTTGAGGCGAATAGGAGTTCTATTCAACGATGAAGAGCGAAAAGATGGACCAATTTTCCATTGCCGTAGTCGATTCTTCCCAAGTCCGGCCGGCTCCTAGACAGCAACGTGCTTGCCCACGCCGTGGTTCACGGTACAGGGTGTCATTTCTGGCAGCAGCGCTTCGCTGGATCATCCAAAGCCCCGGCGATCCGCACCAGTAGCGTTTTCAGGGTATTCTGCTCGGCGGGCGTAAGGTGTACAAAAGCTCGGGCCAGTACCTTTTCTCCGCAGCGGTGCATTTGTGTCCACAGGGCTTTCCCAGCTTCAGTGGGCACAATGCGTATGGAACGTCGATCCTTAGTGCTGGGTTGACGGCGAATATAGCCCTTGTGTTCGAGCCCATCGAGCATCCGGGTCATCGCCCCGGGGTCGTAGCCGAGGTCTGCGGCCAACTGGCAGGGGGAAGAGGCTCCGTCCCGGGCCAGATGCTTGAGCACTAGATATTGCGTATGGCACAGGGCAAAACCGGCCTGCTCGAGTTCACGCTCAAGTTCGCCAACCAGGCGTGAACGCACCCGACCCAACAACGAACCCAAGTTGGCTTCAACAGCGGGAGGTAATTCAGCGGTAGACATCATTTTCCAAAGTAAACATTTTGCTTAAGCAAGTAAAGTACCATTCCATGTAATAAAAATTAGATACCTCGACTATACATAGCTACTGAGCCTATCATTGCATAGGCAACAGTGTCTTTTTAGATAAGTTTAAATCATCATGTATGAATCCGAGCTTCTCCTCCCTTTTTATAGCTATAAGTATCCTCTGCGCATCTTAACGGCGATTGGACTGATAGCGATTTCTGCTCTCGTCTGGACGCCGTCGAGTCGTGCAGCCAATATCGAAATACTGGCCGGTCGTAGTGTAACAACCCAACAGCGCTGGACGGATACGGTGTTCATAGCGTCCGTGGGCAGTTGGCGGCCACTTGACGGAAGTGAAACTTGGCGCTGGGCGCCTACGGCTGGGCTGGGCGAGTTCAAGGCTCGATCGACCCACCAGGAGAACCTGGATCATGCTTCCTTGATCGTCTATGGCGGCGCGCGTCTGAGCGGTTGGTGGCGGCAAGCGTTCGTCAGTTTTGGAGTGGGCCTCACCAAGTATCGTACTGATGCATTATCCAGCCCGTATGAATTTGTCTCCAGTCTGGGCTGGCAGAGCCCGCGTTATGTGCTGATGCTGCGACATATTTCCAATGCCAAGCTGCACCAACCTAACCTGGGTGAAACCATGCTGCTGGGGGGACTACGATTTTGAGAGCACCGCAAGCTGTGTAGGGAGGCTGGTGAATGAATGTGCCGAACTTTTCAACCCTACTGTTCGGGACTGCTTTTGAGTGCGGCTAAGCACTTGGTCCGTCATGGAGAGCGGTGTTACCTGATCTTGCACTAAGATTGTGCAATGCAGAAAGTGGATGCTTTGTCCCTGTGTGAAGAGATGGCGACCGGCCTTGCGGTATGCGCTGCCGATCTGCGCGTACGGTGGGTCAACCCAGCTTTAGCTGACTGGCTTGAGCAAGGGCCGGCACGCTTGTGTGGCCAGCATTTGAGTGATCTAGCGCCGCAGGCGCCCGACCTGCTCAAGCACGCAAACCGGTGTATTGATGAGGCCAGGGCCAGTCGCCTGCACGACGTACTGCTTGGTAACCCAACCTGCCTACGCATGGCGGTGGTCGAGCTGACGCCGCATGCGGCGGGCGGTCTGCTGATGGAAGTGCATGAGCCGGTAGCTTCTGGAGGGGGTCTCGCCCTGGGTTTGCGGGGGCTTGCCCACGAACTGCGTAATCCGCTGTCCGGGCTGCGTGGCGCCGCGCAATTGCTAGAACGGCGCCTGCGTGAGCCGGCACTTTGCGAACTCGCAGTACTGATTCGTGAGGAGGCAGATCGTCTGGAAAGTCTGGCCAGCCGCCTGCTGCAACCCGGGGATGCCGCCCCGCCCGATTCCTTCAATGTCCATGCAGTCCTGGAGCGGGCGGCGACCCTGATCGAACAAGAAACGGCGCCACGACGGGTGGTGGAGCGCGATTACGATCCGGCGTTACCCCCAGCCTTTGGTAACCCCCAACAGATTGAGCAGATCGTGCTCAATCTGTTGCAGAATGCCTTGCAGGCGGGAGCACAGCG
This sequence comes from uncultured Rhodanobacteraceae bacterium, assembly GCA_913053815.1. Taxonomy (GTDB): domain Bacteria; phylum Pseudomonadota; class Gammaproteobacteria; order Xanthomonadales; family Rhodanobacteraceae; genus Metallibacterium. The sequence continues at coordinate 4,728 of CAJXGK010000044.1, read as the reverse complement.
GGTGCACTTACGCAGCCGCGTCGAGATTGGTACCCGACTTCCCGGAGGGCGGCGGGCCTTGCGGATCGAAGTCCTGGATGATGGCCCGGGGGTTGCGGTAGCACTACGCGCCCATTTGTTTGAACCATGGGTGTCGGGTCGGCAGGGCAGTGGGCTCGGTCTGGCCCTGTCACGCGCGATTGCTGAGGAACACGGTGGTGAACTGCTTTATGCACCTGAGCAGGGAGTCACTCGTTTTGTGTTGCGTTTACCCCAAGGAGAAGCCTGATGGCTGATTCGGATATTGTATGGATCGCCGAGGATGATCGCAGTCTACGTCGCGTATTAGGCGAAGCCCTGCGCGACGCCCACTACACGGTGCGGGCGTTTGCCAGCGCCGACGAGGTACTGGCCGCCCTACAACAATCCTGCCCGGCGGCACTGTTTTGCGACCGGCGGCTGGGCCAGACTGATGGTCTAAACTTAATTACTGCCCTGCGCGAACGCGATTGTCTGGCCCCGGTTCTGGTGATCAGCGCTTTTACCGACGTCGCCGCTACCGCCGCCGCCTATCGAGCCGGGGCGGTGGAATACCTGGCCAAGCCATTTGACCTCGACCAAGCCGTCGAAGCACTGCGGCGAGTGCTGCTCGGCCGGGCTACCGAGGTGCCGGCGGCAGAACCCGCCCGCCATCCGCTACTCGGCGAAAGTCCGGCTATGCGTGAAGTGTTTCGACTGATCGGCCGGGTAGCCGGCAGCGACCTCAATGTGCTTATTGTCGGAGCCACCGGCACCGGCAAAGAACTGGTTGCCCGCGCCTTGCACCAGGAGAGTCCTCGCAATGCGCAGCCCTTTGTGGCCTTGAATACCGCGGCGATCCCGGCCGAGCTGCTGGAAAGCGAATTGTTTGGCCATGAGGCCGGGGCCTTCACCGGCGCGCAACGACGCGTACCGGGCCGCTTTGAGCAGGCTGCCGGTGGCACCCTGTTCCTGGATGAAATCGGTGACATGCCCGCAGCCCTGCAGACCCGCCTGTTACGGGTTCTGGCCGGTGGCGAGTATTACCGGGTCGGTGGCCGGGAACTGTTGCGGGCCGATGTGCGCCTGATCACCGCGACCCATCAGGATCTCGATGCGCAAGTGGCTTCCGGTGGATTTCGTGCCGATTTACTGCACCGGCTGGATGTAGTGCGTATCGCCCTGCCGTCGTTGTCCATGCGGCGCGAAGATATCCCTCTGTTAGCCATACATTTTCTGGCCGTGGCGGCACAAACCCTGAAACTACCGGCCAAACGCTTCAGTGGAGCCACACTGCGTCGACTTGAAACCATGGACTTTCCCGGTAACGTCCGGCAAATCGAGAACCTTTGCCAGCGGCTAGCCGTGATGACCCCCGGGGTGGTCATCCAGCCGTCTGATCTACAACCGGGGTCGGCTCCAGGAGCGGCAGATAATCCCGAGCAGGCCGCTTGGCTGGAGTCACTGCGTACCTGGACGGAGCAGGCCTTAGCAAACGGGCAGAGTGACCTGTATGGCATAGCCCGAGAGCACTTTGACCGGGTGCTGTTTACCGCAGCGCTGGAGACTTGCAATGGGCACCGGCAGCAGGCCGCCGAAAAGCTTGGGGTCGGGCGCAACACGATTACCCGCAAGCTGGGCAGTTCACGCCGCCGTAAGACCCGCTAGCAAGCGTAGCCTGGATGCAGTGTGAGCGTCATCCGATATGAATAGGCGACGCAATAATTGGCCCCTGGGTCCCGGGTCGATGTCCGGGATGACGTCAATAAGGGAAGCGGTATCTAGGAGCCTGTCGGGCTTGGAGGGTCGTAGCGAGGCCGATGAAAAATTACAGCCGATTTTTTGATCTTTTGAGGCGAATAATGGTTCTATATAACAAAAAAGGTTAGAAGAATGGGCCGATTTCCAATCTCCGTAGTAGATTCTTATCAGGCTGGATAGGCTCCCAGAATGATCTGTCGACGAACGCCCGCAGACCCGAACGCCTCCGTAAAGTACAAACCACGACCATGGGCAAGTGGATACCCAGAAAAATTCAATGACCACAATCGGCTGATTACCTCAGACTTCGATAAGCTAGTTAATCAGCAACAGGACTATGGCGGCCGCAACCCCAGCCAGCACATCATCAAACATGATGCCGAAGCCTCCAGAAATATTCCGATCCGCCCAGCGTATGGGCCATGGCTTGAATACATCGAAACCTCGGAACAAGACCCAAGCAACCACGACCATCCACCACGGAGCCCCCCGAACCGGCCACAGAGCGATCCATAAACCAACGAACTCATCCCAGACAATCGCCCCCGGATCATGCAGGCCGACTCGTCGGGCCGCGCGCGAGCAGGCCCAGGCACCCAATACAAAAGCGGCCAGCACGGCAAGGCTATAGGCCGGCCAGAACAACTGTCGCAAGGCCAGCCAGGGTAGCAGAGCTGCCAGTGAGCCGAAGGTACCGGGAGCCACAGGAACCAGACCACTGCCAAATCCGAGGGCGATCCAGCCATCAACATGGCTTAGTAGTGTGGTTCGTTGTGCTGAAGTAAGCGTGCCGCTCATGTTTTGAAATGCTCATAACCACACCGACGAGGCTGGAAGGTATGACCGGCGCTGCCGAGGATACTTATGCCTCGACCCGCAACCATCCGGCCGATCACCTGGGTCTCAATCTCCCGCCCCGCCAGATCATCCTGCACCGCAACCAGAAGGGCTTCGGGTACGGTGCAGCACAAGGCATAGTCATCCCCTCCGGCAAGAACCAGATCGAGTACCTCCTCAGCGTTGAACAAGGCGCACAACTCCTCAGAACGAGGCAATGCATCCAGCCATAGTTCCGCAGCAACATCACCGGCCGTGCAGAGATGCCCAAGATCGCTAAGTAAGCCGTCCGAAACATCGATGCAGGCACTAGCCCTACCGCGCAACAGCAGACCGGCTGCCAGCATCGGTTCGGGCCGCTGCAGACGCTGTACCAAACGCTTTTGCTGTGGTTTTACCTCGGGCGATTCCTTAGAACCCCCATCGGCCTGCAGACAGGCCAGTCCCCCTGCCGCCTCACCAAGTGCTCCGCACACCAATATATGATCACCAGGCTGCGCGCCATCGCGTCGCAAGGCCTGGCCCGGCGGAATCAAGCCATAGGCGGTAACGCTGATGGCCAGACCTCCACAGGTCGTATCACCCCCCACCAAGGTGACTCCCTCGCGCTGCGCCAGCGCCAGGAACCCCTGCATAAAGTCCCTGACGAAGATTGGTTCCGAGTTCGGCAACGTTAGGGCCAGCTGCGCCCAGCTTGGGCAGGCACCCATGGCGGCCAGATCCGAAAGATTGACCGCCAAGGACTTCCAACCCAGATCCCATGCCGGGGTAGCTGGTAAAAAATGCACGCCTGCCACCAACGTGTCAACACAGGTGACCAGGTCCATACCTTCCGCAACCCGCAATACCGCCGCATCGTCACCCATTCCAAGCAGCACATCGGAACGCTGATGCCCCCTCAGTTCACGGATCAGTGCAAGCAGATCAAACTCAGCCATGATGGTCGGATTCAGCGACGTTCGGACAGGTATTCGGAACCACGCAAGCCTGTCGCTAAGCGGTCAAGGACTCCGTTGACGTAGGTGTGCCCATGCTCCGCACCAAACCGCTTGCTCACTTCGATCGCTTCGTTGATGACCACCCGATAGGGTACGTCGGAGCGGCATTGCAACTCGTAGGTAGCCATCCGCAAGGTGGCGCGCTCTACCGGATCAATATCCTCGATACCGCGATCCAGGCACGGCGCCAGCAGTTCATCCAACTCCTCCTTGAGCCGCTCAACACCACGCAGAATATCCTCGAAGTAGGCAAGATCAGCCACCTCCATGTCCTGTTCCCGGCGAAACTGAACAATGATCTCAGCCATCGGAGTACCGGCCACCTGCCAGGCATATAAAGCCTGAACAGCACGCCGCCGAGCCCGGGAACGGGCCCCGGCATCCACCCCGGCTGACGGGGCATAGTGACGGCTACTGCTCATAGACGGGTGTAAAGGTTAACCATCTCCAAAGCGGCCATAGCGGCATCTGTGCCCTTGTTGCCCGCCTTGGACCCGGCCCGTTCGATAGCCTGCTCGATCGTATCGGTGGTCAGCACTCCGAAAGCAACCGGTACCCCACTAAGCTGGGCCTGGTTGGACAAGCCCTTGGCGGCCTCACCGGCTACATAATCAAAATGGGGAGTCGCCCCGCGAATCACACAACCCAGCGCAATGATCGCCACGTACTGATCAGCGGCCAGCAAGCGTGCCGTAGCCTGAGGTAATTCCCAGGCCCCGGGCACATAAATGACGTCTATGGCATCCTCAGCCACACCGTGGCGCAGCAACGCATCACGCGCGCCCTGCAACAGCTGTTCAACGATAAACGCATTGAAGCGAGTGGCCACCAGCGCGAAGCGGCCCGTCGGGGTGGAAAAATCGCCTTGAATCACGGCCATGCCAACCATCACCTGCAGAAAAGCCCAAGTGTAGGGGCTCCGGGGTTACGTCTCCAGTCATCTTCTGGTCTCACCCCGGGATGCCAGATCCTTCATGACCCCGTATGCTCTTGACTTTGCTACTTTGCGAGCCTTATGGACACGTCCTCTGATCGCCCCCGCCTGCGCCTGGATTGGGTACGCAAGCAACTGAACGAGCCGGAACTAGGGCTTGCCCCGGCATCCAATGATGCCAGTTTCCGCAGTTACTGGCGG
>CAJXGK010000043.1 GCA_913053815.1 uncultured Rhodanobacteraceae bacterium | reverse complement strand
GAGGTCAATCGGGCGTCCCAGACCCAATAAGTTCCCCACATGGGCTTACCCCAAAGCGACCCGGTCAGAAGGGCGAGAAAGGTAAAGGCGGCCCCGATGGGCGCGGTGGCTTTTGCCGCCAAATCGGCCAAGGGGTGCTTCCAGATCAGGCCGACGGCGGCCGCGAGGGCCATGGAGGTATAACAGAACATGGCCATCCAGGATGCCGGCACATGCACATACATGATGCGCACGCTTTGCCCCTGCTGGTAATCTGCGGGAGAGGCGAAAAGACCTAAATACACCCCGGACCCGATCAACGCCACCGTCGACCAAGCCATCCAAGGTATGACGCGGGCGCTCAGTCGCATGAAACGGGTGGGATTGGCGAATCCTTGTATCATCGGTCCTCGGCGTTTGTTTTTGGGGCCGTCGTTTTAGCGCTTCGGCTCCGATTTTTCCAGCACACTCTTCGTTCCAGGTCCGGGAACGTCAATGACATAAAGCAAGCCCGGCTGAAATTATTCCACCGCCTGGCGCAAACCGGCGGCGGCGGCAAAGGGACAAAGGGGCAGGGCGCCGAGCAGGAATCCCCCCAGGATCAACAGTTGCGCATTGACCTCGTAACCGCCGATGGCGGCATCGACCGCGCTAACCCCGAAAATCAGCACCGGGATGTAAAGGGGCAGGATCAACAGCGAAAGAAGCACCCCGCCCCGGCGCGAGCCCAAGATCAGCGCCGCCCCGACCGCCCCGATCAGGCTAAGCGTCGGCGTGCCCAACGCCAGCGCCGCGATCATGACGCCAAAGCCGTCGGGTTCCATGTTCAGCAAGACCGCCAGCAACGGCGCGGCGACGATCAAGGGCAATCCCGTGGTCAGCCAGTGGGTGGTGATCTTGGCCAGGACGACGATCTCAAGCGACAAGGGGGCCAGGGTCAGCAATTCGAGCGACCCGTCTTCGTAATCGGTTTGGAACAGACGTTCGAGCGACAGCATGGACGATAAAAGCGCCGCCACCCAGATGACCCCGGCGGCGATGCGGGCCAGCACATTGGGCTCGGGCCCAACCCCGAAAGGGAACAACACAACCGCCAGAACGAAAAACATCACCACCATCAGGCTGTCCATGCCCTGGCGCATGGCCAGATGCAGGTCGCGTTTGACGATATGCATGAACCGGGTCACGCCGCCCATCCCCCCTCTCTTTTTGGGGCGAAGTCCGAAAGATCGAGAGCCTGGAACGCGTCCAGCTTCAAATCCGTATGGGTCGAAAGCACGACCATGCCGCCGGTTTCGCGATGCTTGACGATGGCGCGCTCCAACCCAGCCACGGCGCGTTTATCGAGCGCCGTCGTCGGCTCGTCTAAAAGCCAAAGGGGGGCGGGAGCGGCGAGGATACGGGCCAGGTTGACGCGGCGTTTTTGTCCGGCCGATAAAAACCGCCCGGGAACCGCCGCCAAATGTCCGATACCGAAAGCTTCCAGGGCCGCCAAGACCGCCGCGCCGGTATCGCCCTCCCCCGCCTTAGCCCGCAAGCCGGACCAGAATTCAAGGTTTTCGGCGACACTGAGTACCGGCTTGACCGCATCCAAATGCCCGACGTAGTGCAGACGCCCGTTGTGGGCTTCGGGGTCTTCGGTGAGGGCCTCGCCGTTCCATTGGAGCGTTCCGGACATGGGACCGAGCAATCCGGCCATCAGCCTGAGCAAGCTCGACTTACCCGACCCATTGGGCCCGACGAGGACCAAGACGCCCCCGGCGTCGATCCCGAAATCGAGGCCGGAAAAAACGATGCGCTCTCCGCGCAGACAGACCAAGTCTTTTCCGGTAAACAGGTTCATACCGTCCCAGGAATTATTTAAAAGCCGCGCGCACGGTATCGCAAATGCCTGAAAAAAGAACGTAAAAAACAGAGGCGCCTTAAGAAAAGAAAGACCGGACGCTTTATGCGCCCGGCCTTTTAGTGCTCCGGCCAAACCGACCGGCCTTGGGGGCCAGAGAGGGGAGTCTCTGGAACTGTAGAGTTGGGGATCTACAATCGTTTTTTATATAGCCTGACAAATGTGGCCGGATTATGCCCAGGATAAGGCTATATAATGGCAAAAACGGACCCCACGCTCTCCTTCCTGTGGGACACGCGCCGTTTTTTCTCACACGTTTGTGATGACCGCCCCAGAGCGCAACGGGCTTTATGGGCGTAAGCATAGAAAAAATCCCTATCTCTTTGATATAAACGTTCAAATCCAGATCACGCTACCGTGTAGAAAGTTTAAGTGCCCTTAGGGCCCCGCGGCGCTAATCTTAGTTTGCAGTCGAAAAAGATCAAAACGACCCTCGCTAAAGAGGCGTCCCCCCCGGCCCGCGGCAATCCCCCCCTTTTGCCGCGGGCCGGTTTCCCCATTGCCCCGAACCGGCGCCCTGGTTATTATTCAACCCATGGGTGGTGATAGGCAAAAAAATTACACTACAAAGCTGCGTCCCCGCCTGCCGGGAAAAGGTCTTTCACCACTGAGGCCGTTACGGGCGCTTCATAAAGCGGTCGTCGTCATCGAGCCCTGGGGGATCATCCTGGCCGTCTTCGGTTTCGTTATTTCCATCGCCGGGTTCATTCTGGAACTGGACGACCGGCAGTCCGAACGGACGTTCCGGGCTTGGGAGGTTATCCTGTCCAGCCAGGGCCAGGGCAACAACGGCAGCAGCGTCCGCAAGGCGCTGGAATATCTCAATCGCGAATTTGACGGCCGGTTCTGTGGGGAATGGGGACGTTCGGTATCTTCGGCTTTGAGCGGAAACAATGACCGGGCCTGTCTGCTTCCAAAGAAGAAAAAAGAATCCTTTGCGAATGTGGATTTGAACAAAGCCATTCTTTCCGGGGTCAATCTCAGCGGGGCCGACCTTCGCGGGGCCGGCCTCAGCGGAACCGACCTCAGCGGGGCCAACCTCAGTGGGGCCAGGGGCCTTAAAAAGGCACAACTGGCATTGGCCTGCGCCGACCCCTTAAACCCGCCCGCCCTTCCCGACGGCGTCAAGGACGTGGACATCAAGGCATGTCCTTAAAAATACAACGACTTGAACCGGGCAAAATCAGAGCGATATGTAGACAAACGTGGGCATATGGTGACATATGTTGATCCCTTGAAGAGGATTCCGCCCCAACCAATTGAAATTGAAAGATAATATTTGCCATCAAAGGCCCTTTGAGGCAACTAGCAAGGAGAACCGCCGTGAACGCCGCCCCCCACCCAGACAGTTTCAATTCCCGCAGCCGGTTGGACGCCCACGGCAAGGTTTATGGTTATTTCAGCCTGAACGCGGCGGTGGAAGGCGGCCTCGGCGATGTCTCGCGCCTGCCCTATTCGCTCAAGGTTCTGCTCGAAAACCTGCTCCGCCACGAAGACGGAAAAACGGTCACCAAAAACGACATAAAAGCCATGGCCCAATGGCTTATCGACAAACGGTCCGATCACGAAATCGCCTATCGCCCGGCGCGTGTTTTGATGCAGGATTTCACCGGCGTTCCGGCGGTGGTCGATCTGGCGGCCATGCGCGACGCCATGGTGGCGGCGGGAGGGGACGCTGAAAAAATCAATCCGCTTTCGCCCGTTGACCTGGTTATCGACCATTCGGTGATGATCGATTTTTTCGGCACAGCCGACGCCGCAGCCAAGAACGAGGACATGGAATTCAAGCGCAACAAGGAACGCTACGAATTCCTGCGCTGGGGCCAGACGGCGTTCGACAATTTCCGCGTCGTCCCGCCCGGAACCGGCATCTGTCATCAGGTCAACCTGGAACACCTGGCCCAAGTGGTCTGGACCGGGCAAGGCGAAACGCCGCTGGCCTATCCCGACACGCTCGTCGGCACCGACAGCCACACCACCATGGTCAACGGCCTGGCGGTTTTGGGCTGGGGGGTGGGCGGCATCGAGGCCGAGGCGGCCATGCTCGGCCAGCCGGTTTCCATGCTGATCCCCGAAGTGGTCGGGCTCAAGTTGAGCGGCGGCCTCAGCGAAGGCGTCACGGCCACCGATCTGGTGCTGCGCATCGTCGAGTTGCTGCGCGAACACGGCGTCGTCGGCAAGTTCGTCGAGTTCTTCGGACCCGGCCTCGACCGCCTGTCCCTGCCCGACCGGGCCACCATCGCCAATATGGCACCGGAGTATGGCGCTACCTGCGGATTTTTTCCCATTGATTCTGAGACCATAGGATATCTCAAATCCACCGGTCGAAAATCCTCACAACTGGCCCTGGTCGAGGCTTACGCCAAAGCCCAAGGGATGTGGCGCGGCGCGGACACGCCCGATCCGGTCTTTACCCATACCCTGGAACTCGACATCGGATCGGTCGCGCCGTCCATTTCCGGGCCGAAGCGGCCCCAGGACCGCATCGATCTGGCGGCCTCGGCCCCGGCTTTCTCGAAGGCGCTGAAAACCCTGGCCGGAACGGACACCCCGCGCGCCATGCCCATCGAAGGCGCGGACCATGATCTGCGCGACGGCGACGTGGTCATCGCCGCGATCACCAGTTGCACCAACACGTCCAATCCTTCGGTGCTGATGGCCGCGGGCCTGTTGGCGCGCAACGCGGTGGCCAAGGGGTTACGCTCCAAGCCCTGGGTCAAGACATCGCTGGCGCCCGGTTCCCAGGTGGTCGCCGATTACCTCGCCGTTGCCGGACTTCAGCAGCACTTGGACAGCCTCGGTTTCAACGTGGCCGGCTTCGGGTGCACCACGTGTATCGGCAATTCGGGGCCTTTGGCAGAGCCCATCGCCGCGGCCATCGAAGGCGGCGACCTGGTGGCGACCGCCGTGCTTTCGGGAAACCGCAATTTCGAAGGCCGCATCAGCCCCCACGTCAAGGCCAACTACCTGGCCTCGCCGCCCCTGGTCGTCGCCTATGCGCTGGCGGGGTCGATGACGCGCGATCTGTTGAACGATCCGCTCGGCAAGGGAACCGGCGGCGAGCCGGTCTACCTCAAGGATATCTGGCCCGGCGGCGACGAAATCCGCGAAACGGTGGAAAAATTCCTCAACACCGAGATGTACGCCAAACGCTATGCCGATGTTTCGAAAGGCCCCGAAGCCTGGCAAGCCATCAAGACCGCGCCCGGCCTGACGTACGACTGGGACGCGGCATCCACCTACGTCCGCCTGCCGACATTCTTCGAAGGCGGGGCGAAGATGGAAACCGGCGACATTCTAGGCGCGCGGCCCTTGGCGATTTTGGGCGACTCGGTCACCACCGACCACATCTCGCCTGCGGGAGCCATCAAGAAGGACTCTCCAGCCGGCCGGTTCTTGATCGAACATGGTGTGCTGCCGGTGGACTTCAATTCCTTCGGCTCACGGCGTGGCAATGATGACGTCATGGTGCGTGGCACCTTCGCCAACATCCGCATCCGCAACCTGATGCTGGATGGCGTTGAAGGTGGCTACACAGTGCATGTTCCATCCGGCCAACAGATGGCTATCTACGATGCAGCGATGCAGTACCGGGACGAAGAAACGCCACTGGTCGTCATGGGTGGCAAGGAATACGGCACCGGATCCTCACGCGATTGGGCCGCCAAAGGCACCTTGCTGTTAGGCGTGAAAGCGGTCATTGCCGAAAGTTTCGAACGTATCCACCGCTCCAACCTGGTGGGGATGGGGGTGCTGCCGCTGCAGTTCATGGCCGGAGAAAATGCCCCTAGCCTGGGCCTGACCGGTACAGAAACATTCGCAATTATCGGTCTGGAAAACGGTGCAGCAAATACCGTAACGGTGCAAGTCAAAGGTCATCAGGGTGAGTCAAGCTTCAAGGTACAAGTGATGCTGCTAACGCCCAAGGAACGCGAGTTTTATCGGCATGGCGGCATTCTGCAGTATGTCTTGCGGCAACTGGTAGCCTGACAAGCTGCCATTCTGAACGGAACCGGTCGGCAGCGACCGGTGCCACTGCGTCTTTCACCACGTCTGTGAGCCCGATCGGCCAAGCGGGCAGAGGGAACGCCCGGTTTTATGAATTCCTGTGTACCTGCGGGTGTTGGTTTACATTTGGGGGCTTGCACCCACGTCGTTTCGGAACACCAACGATACGGCCCGTTCGGCCGAGAAAAGGCCTGGCAGCACACGCTACCAGGCCCTTCTCAACCAGGCTGAGATAGTCAGTTCGAGCTACTTATGCCATCAGCTTGCAGGGTGCTGGTGTAGAACCGGGTCAGTTCCTTCTTGTAGGCCTGCAGGGCGATCGGGTTGAGATAGATCATATGTCCCGAATCGTAGTAGACCGATTCCACATGGCTGCGTAACTTAGGTTCAAGCATCATGTGGTCCAGATCATATTCGGTCGCATGAAAGGGCGTCGCGAGATCAAAATAGCCATTCACCGATAGCACCCGCAAATAGGGGTTTTTGCGTAGTGCGGCACCCAGGTCTCCGGCTACGTAAGGCAAGGGATACTTCATGCGCCCAAACATTGTGCCGTGCTTCCAGTCCCAGGCATAGATAACTTTGTCGTTCATGACCTTATAGGGTCGCTCCGAGTGCCATTTGAGAATGTTGCGGATGTACCAATGAAACGCCGCGGTAAACCCTGGAGAAACGAATTGATCGGAAGGATCAAATTCAGGTGTGGAGGCAATCGGCTTCAGGTCGTATCCGGCATAACGCGCGTCATAACGACCCACACTCTTGCGCTCAGGCAACATCAGTTCCTTGCGAAACTCAGAAGGGGTAACCCGCAAGTTGGCACGCTCAATGTAGGTCACCGGTAGACCGGTCAGCACGTGCATCTTCTGGGCTACAACCTGCATCTGCACCTTGGACAAACGATCACCCTGATTGAGTGCCGAGGCGTAGACCCCATCGGCAAAGCGACGCGCCTGCTCAACAAACGCGGGCAGACTCGCCGGACGGTTCGGAATCTTGTTGTGGTACCAGGCAATCGCCGCATACGTGGGCAGATTAGCCTGGTACTTCAGGTCCGTTCCCGGCAGCCACAAACCGTAATTCAGAATGGACGACTGCAGTACCACCCCATTCATGGCTACTCCATGATTCTGCAGATAGTTCACTAACGCAGCCGAACGGGTTGTCCCATAGCTCTCGCCATACAGAAACTTAGGTGAATTCCAGCGATTGTACTTGGACAAATAACGCTGGATGAACTGGGAGAAAGATCTTACGTCCTCATCCACACCCCAGAACATCTTACCGGTACCCTTGCCGACCACATGGCTGTAACCGGTACCCACCGCATCAATGAACACCAGATCGCTGTCGTTCAGGAGACTCTGGTGATTGGCAGTAACCGAATAAGGTGCCGGAGCGGTAGCCTGGCCATTTTTGAGGTTGACCCGGAACGGCCCGATACCTCCCATGTGCAGCCAGATTGTTGAAGATCCCGGCCCCCCGTTGTATAAAAACGTCACCGGCTGTTTTGCCAGATTATGCACCCCGTCCCGGGTATAGGCCACGTAGAACATGCTGGCTATGGGGCGGTTTTTTTTACCACGAAGAAGAATGGTTCCGGCGGTCGCGGTATAGCGGATCGGCTTGCCAGCAATACGTACTACTCCATGGGTGACCGAAGCGCGCTCCTTGGGAGTCGAAATAGACACTTCGTTCTTGGCTGCAGATTCATGGGCAACCGGGCTGGCAGCGAGAGCCGGCCCGGCGAGAGCCAGCAGGGCAAGCAGTGGGATCAAGGGCAGTTTGCGTTTCACATAGATTCCTTGGTTGGGATACATAGGCCGGATAGGCACTGTTCATTTAGAAAAGGTTCATGTGTACAAGTTCCGGATATAGGCCATCAGTCATGCCTGACGGTAGCGGGCAGCCAAGCAAGTACCCAACAGAACCTCTAAAAACCGTCACGAACGGGCTGAGTGCAAGGAGTCGCGGAGTGAGCGAAAAAACATATCAAGGTGATAGATGAGGTGCGAACGAGCACCCGACACCGCAATCGATTCGTGCAGTAGGTTTTTAGAGATTCCCAACCCTTCCATATCTGATCCCACTGTTAGAACGCAGATCACACAGCCTGGCTAGCCCTACCAGACCGATGGGTCACTTTGAGTACGCCTTCGACACTTCAAGCGCTTGGCCAAGCCGGACCGTTGCACAAAATTAGCCTGAAGATTCGTAATTATCAGTTTTACCTTGCCCTGCCGAGCGGCCTATGCTGCAATTAAAATTGTTTTTCTCAATACAAAAGAGGTAAAGCATGAGTGATGCGCAGCCTTGGCTGGCCCAGTACCCGGCAGGAATACCGCATGAAATCAACCTCAGTAGCTACCCGTCTCTGGTGGCGCTCGCTGAGGAATCATTCCAGCGTTATCGAGATCGTCCCGCTTTTGCCAACTTTGGCTATAGCCTGACGTATGCAGATATCGACCGCCTCAGCGCCCAGTTTGCCGCTTATCTAAGCGGCACGCTGACTATGCACAAGGGCGATCGCATCGCCATCATGCTACCCAACCTCCTCCAATATCCGATCGTCTTACTGGGCGCACTGCGTGCCGGCCTGGTCGTCGTCAATACCAATCCCCTCTACACCACTCGCGAACTCGAACACCAGCTCAAAGATTCCGGGGCCAAGGCCATTGTCGTTCTGGACAACTTCGCCACGACGTTGGCCAAGGTAAAAGCAAATGTACCGGTCGAGCATGTGATCACCACCGCCTTGGGTGACATGCTCGGATTTCCCAAAGGCCCGCTGATGAGTTTTGCGGTGAAATACCTCAAACACATGGTCCCACCGTTCCGGATTGAAGGCGCGGTGCGATTCAAGGATGCCCTGGCCCAAGGTGCTCATCTGCCCCTGCCACGTATTTCAATGAGTCATGACGACCTCGCTTTTCTGCAATACACAGGAGGCACAACCGGTATTGCCAAGGGCGCCATGCTGTCTCACGGCAACATGATTGCCAATACATTACAAGCCTATGCTTGGATCAATAACATACTCCTCCCCGGCAAGGAGGTGATCATTACCGCCCTGCCCCTGTATCACATCTTTGCGCTGACGGCCAATTGCTTTGCCTTCATAAAAAACGGGGGTCTAAATTATCTAATTACCAACCCGCGCGATATGCCTGGCTTCGTCAAGGAACTCGGTAAGATCAAGTTCACTTCCATAACCGGTGTGAATACCCTCTTCAACGGCCTGTTGAATACCCCTGGTTTTGAGAAGATCGATTTTTCCGGTCTGCATATGACCCTGGGGGGCGGCATGTCGGTACAGCGGGCCGTGGCCGAAAAATGGCAGGCGGTTACCGGCTGTACCCTGGCCGAGGCCTATGGGCTCACCGAAACCAGTCCCGCCGTGTGCATCAATCCGATAGACCTGAAAGCCTACAATGGATCTATCGGACTGCCGATACCTTCAACGCAAGTCTGTATCCAGGACGATAGCAATACCATCCTGCCCGCCGGTGAATCCGGCGAGTTGTGCGTAAAAGGACCTCAGGTTATGCAGGGCTACTGGAACCGCCCCGATGAAACAGCCCAGACCATTGATCAGAATGGCTGGCTGCATACGGGCGACATCGCCCGTATGAATGAGCAGGGTTATTTTTTTATTGTCGACCGCAAGAAAGATATGATTCTGGTTTCGGGTTTCAACGTATACCCTAATGAAATCGAAGATGTGGTAGCCATGCATCCGGGTGTGCTTGAAGTGGCTGCCGTAGGGGTGCCAGACGAGAAATCCGGTGAAGCTGTAAAGATTTTCGTGGTTCGTAAGGATCCCCATCTCAGCGAAGAGGCGCTCCGTGAATACTGTAAGCAGAACCTGACCGGCTATAAACGGCCGCATCACATCGAATTCAGGAAAGACCTTCCCAAAACCAATGTTGGCAAGATTCTGCGTCGCGGATTGCGTGATAACCCGCCTCAATAACAGCAAGGGGTGGCCGTAGCGGGAGCGTCTTTAAACGCCCATCTTTGACGAGCTTGGTAAGGCGTGGCCCAGTACTCAACGACACAGAGTGGCTTATCGGATCGCTTGTAGGTTTATCGACAATGAAGAACCTCTAAAAACCGTCACGAACGGGCCAAATGCAAGGAGTCGCGGAGTGAACAACGATACCTATCAAATAGATAGACGATAAGTGAACGAATACCCGACACCGCAATCGGTTCGTGCCGTAGATTTTTAGAAGCTGCCTCACACCCAATATGCCGATGAGGTTAGGTGTCGGGTCCCCTATGATTCCATAGCACCCAGGAGCTATGTGTCGGGTCCCCTATGATTCCATAGCACCCAGGAGCTATGCTCTGTTTGTTGCTCGAGAAGCTTTGAAAGACCTCTTTGACCAGCGAGATCACACATGAATCTGCACCTTCACGCCAACGCCACGACGACCCCGAAGATCCGCGCTTATATTCAGCAATCGACAGCCAGTCACCGGGGTCTGGCACGAAAACTGGGGGTCAGTGTTGACACC